>CAZEDR010000197.1:0-6398 GCA_964510975.1 uncultured Melioribacter sp.
CTTCCAATAAAAATTGAAGCATCATCATTTGCGGAAATTTTTAATTGTTCTATACTTTCAAGTACAAGCGAGAGAATTGTCTCGGAGACTTTTTCCGTTCCGATAATTAAAAAATTGGATGGACCGCCCTGGCATTCATAAAGAGGTTTGAAATTAAAATCTGTAATTACACATTTAGTTTTTGTTCCACCGCCGTCTAGGCCAATAAGATATTTCATACTTACCAAAATTTATAGTTAATAAAAAATTTTCTCGCGGAGACGCTAAGGCGCCAAGTGAAAATCTTTTAGCGTCTCTGCGTCTTTGCGAGACATTTTCCTTTTTCTCGCGGAGTCGCAAAGAAAATAATCAATCCAAGAAACAGAATTCAAAGTTTGTTAACAATTCTAGTAATTCCATCCTTTATTAGTGCTTCATTAAAGTTAACTAAAAGCCCTAGCTTTAAACCGGTTAACTTTAGGTAAGTCAATAACTGTTTTTTGTGAACCGGCAATACGGATTCGATGGACTTAATTTCAATAATAACTTTTCTCTCTATAATTAAGTCTGCTCGAAATCCCTCTTCCATCTTAATGCTTTTCCAGACAACGGGAATTGGTTTCTGTCTTTCTACAAACAGTCCCACCTCCTTTAATTCGAATGTGAGAATTTCTTCATAAACCGATTCAAATAATCCGGCGCCAAGTTCAGTATGAATCTTAAAACAAGTATCAACGATTATTGCTGATATCTCATTCTCAGTCATAACTACCTCTTGTTTTCTCGCAGAGTCGCCAAGATAAAATCTTTTAGCGTCTCTGCGTCTTTCGAGATATTTTTCTTTTTCTCGCAGAGTCGCTAAGTAAAAATCTTTTAGCGTCTCTGCGTCTTTGCGAGACATTTTTAGAGATTATTCTTCATGTATTTCAAATAGTCAATTATTCCGGAATAAATCTTCTCTGCCATCTTCATTCTAAAATTATCGTCAGCTAATTTTTCTTCATCTTCTGCGTTAGACATGAATGCCTGTTCAACTAAAATCGAAGGCATTTCCGACATTCTGGTTACACGATAATTAAAAGAACCGACCGATCCAAATGGTTTAAAACCTAATTCAGTCATTCTATAGAAAATTTTCTCTGCAAGTTTAGCCCAAAACGGATTATGATAAAAAGTACAAGTTCCGGAAGCTCCTAAGAATTCATTCTCCGGATCGCTGGAGTTAGCATGAATACTAATGTGAATATTAGCATCCGAGTTTGTAGCAATATCCCTTTTCTCTAGAAGCAGCATATCTTTATCGGAATCTCTCGAAAGTAAAACTTCTGCGCCATTCTTTTTAAGGATAGATTCTAAAAGTTTAGTAAGCTTTAGATTAATATCCTTTTCTTTAATTCCGGAGAGACTCACAGCGCCGCTGTTACTTCCACCGTGCCCGGCTTCGAGTGAAAACTTTATTCCTTTAAGCGGAAGTTTATTTTCTACATTATATATCGGCGGATATTTAATTCTAAATACTAATTCTTTACCGTTCACTTTTAAATCATAGCCCCAGATTTTGGAAGTCTTGAGATTCACATAAATCTTGTAAGTTTCTTTCGATGTTTGCTGCCATGTTATTTCTTGGATATAGCGCAAATCGTTTCTATGAATGATCCAAGTACTGCTGGTCTTTACACCGTAAAGATTAATGGTAATTCGGTTTTGTTCCGGATCGGGATAAACATCAAATGGAATATTTTCGAGATAAGGAATTCTTACAATGTCAGCGGTTTCAGTAGAAGAACTAGTAATCGGATTAATGAAATAGCTCGGAAGAATAGTATTCGAAGGCATCTCTTTTACAAATTCGTGATTAATATATCCCTCTTCGGTATCGCTCAAGCGTATTCTGTAATATCCACCAAAGATGCCAGTGGATTTTAGTATTACATCACTAGGAAGTTCATTTCTTATTGGTGCGCCTAATCTGATTGGAGCCAGTGTAAAAGTTAATATTGAATTTGCCGAAGTAGTTGCCAGTATAGGAAAATCATCGGCTTCTTTAACTAGCAAAGTATGCGGTAGAATTTTCTCGATAATCTTTGGTTCAAAAGAATCAGCAGTAGATTTCAAAATTAATTTGATTGAGAGACTCTGATTCTTCGCAACATTTTTGAGAGGGATTTGAATTCTATACTGACTTGAACCGTTAAAATCAGTTCTGCTGCATTCAAATGTCTGATTGCCCGGAGTAATTTCTACAAATCCGGTTTGAGCTTTGGTGCCCATGAAAGATACATTCAAAAAGTCTTCCGGTGTCAAAGAAATATTTTCTGCCGGCTCAATCGAGCTTTCTTGAATTGATAATACTTTTTCTGCTTTAGAAATATCTGGTTTCGTATAATAAACTCTGTCTTCGTAAAGTGCGGTGCCGCCTTTTTCATCTTTTGCTTCTGCGCGCAGCTTATTCAATCCTTCGGCAAGTTTTATCTTATTAAAGAAAATTCCGGTTGTGTATTGCTTAACTTTTTTTCCGTTTATAGATACTGTTGTAGGATAGTTTGTTAGGCAAAGCAAATTGTAAGTATTGTTGCTCGTATTTTTTTCAAACGGTCTGCGGAATTCTATCCAAGTGCCGTAGCGGCTAACCGTATTGTCTTTGTTCAGCATGTAATTGTAGGGAATTACCCAATCTGATTTTGATATGCTTAAGTCTTTCTTGCCAATTCTAAGTCTTATTGTATCACTCTTCGTTACAAGGATAAAGTTCACCTTTTTGTCAGTAGTGATTTTTTTTGCTCTGTTTTCGGAGGCAATAAATACATCTGGAACATTTTTATCTATTACATTAGAAAGGTTGAGAGATATAAAAGCTTCCGGCTGAAGTCTCTTTAGATATCTCTGGAGGAGCTTTTCTTCCGAAGCACCAACTGCCGGATTGCTTAAAATGGAATTATCTGAATCCTCATCTAAAATAAAATCAATTATTCCTTGCTGAATATATTTATCTACTAGTGTACTGTTGGTTTCGCTTACTTCTTTTGAAGTAGAGATAGACAAGAATGGTTTTACAATCATGCTTTCAACAATCAGATTTTTCAGCAAGTCGTTGTCTGTTTCGGAAGCAAAATCAATTCCGCTGAAATATAAACCGCTGAGTTCAGTTCTGCTAACTAACTCGCTAATGTTCTTTTTAATATCTACTTGTTTCGAAACTTTATTAAGCTTATCAAAGTTTATCTCAACAAAGAAGAATAGATTGTTTTTTTCGGCGAGTTCCGCCGCGAATTCAGTAATCTTGAAAGCAGATTCTTTATTCAACGAATTTAGGATAGCTTGAGACAAAAAGTTTGCACTAAAAAGTACTGCATCTGAATTTTGTACCTTGGCTGAAGCGATATCGCTTTCAATTTTAGCTTTGATTTCTGATGCAGTCAAAGCTTTCTCGCTGCTCAGATTTATTAAAGCGATTTTATCTTTATAGAAATTGAATGACAATTTTTTTGCAGCATAGAGAGAGAAAGTAAAAGCAACAAATGAAAATATAATTATAAACGTGGTAGTCCATTTTTTCATTTTAACTCCGATAGGAATTTGTACTTGTGAAACGCCGGGATAACATAAGTTTGTAAACGTTCCGGCGTTTGTACAATCATAGAATATAAACTAATACTCTTATAGGATTAAGCCTAGCGTATACTATTTAATTTTTTGGATCGAAGGAGCGCTCTCATTACTGATTCTGTCAACTGCAGAAACGGCAATGTCGGTCAATTCCAATTTTTTAATTTGCTCTTTGCCGCTGTCGGTGTAAAATTTATACTCCGAGACAAGCGGAGCTTCGCAAGTCATTTTATCTTTGGTCAAAATTTCGTAATTCCAACGACTCCCATATTTTTTATAAACAACCCAACTGAAAACAGATTCTTGCTTTTCATGTGTCCATGCTATTTTTACTTTTCCATTCTCAACTTTAGCAGTTACAATTGGAGAAACTATGGGATGATTATTAAACCAAGGCGTAGCTGGAATCAAAGCTTGCTTCTTGTATGGACCGTTAACAATAGCGTCTGCAAGTTCTTTGAATTTTAGAATTGGGCCAACACTCCAGAAAATATTTCCCGGCGATTCCGGCAGCATTCCTCTTACGGTCATTATTTGGTTTTCTCTATCAATACTTATTCCGGGCCAGAAATGTTTGTTTTTTAAGTTCTGCTCTTTCCACCATCCCAATAAAACGGGAAAGCTTTGCGGGTATGTGCTTATTTTCCAATACAATTGCGGAGTCCAGTAATCAACCCAGCCTTCATTAATCCAGAGTTTCGCATCAGCATATAATTGATCATATTGGTCAAAGCCTTCTACAGATTCCGGATTGCGAGGGCGCCAAATGCCAAACGGACTTAAACCAAATTTTACATTTGGCTTTATTTCTTTTATTCCTTTGTGAACTTTGTAAATAAAATTATTAACACTTTCACGGCGCCAATTGCCTCTGCTTAATTTGCCGCCGCTTGCCAAATAATTTTTCCAGCTGGCATCATCCGGAAAATCCTCTTCATTATTGTAAGAGGGATAAGGATAGAAATAATCATCGAAGTGTATTCCGTCAACATCATAGCGCTTCGCAATATCTAAAACTACACTAAGAGAATAATCTTGCGTCTCTTTTTTGCTGGGATCGAGCCACCAGTAACCGGTTTTTAGCTTAACAACTAATTCAGGATGTTTTTTAACTACTGATTGTTCGCCTACTTCACCGCCATCAGAATGATGCGCTCTGTAAGGATTCAACCATACATGCAATTCCATTCCGCGCTTATGTGCTTCATCAATCCAAAATTGAAGAGGATCGTAAAACGGTTCCGGAGCTTTACCTTGTGTTCCGGTTAAGTAATATGACCAAGGTTCAATATCGCTTTTGTACAGAGCATCGCATTGCGGGCGCGCTTGAAATATGGCGGCGTTAAGATTAGCGGCTTTCATTTTATCTAAAATACTCACTGCCTCAGCTTTTTGTTCTTCCGTTGTAAGATTCCGTTTGCTAGGCCAGTTAATGTTTGCAACTGTTGCAATCCACGCTGCGCGGAATTCCCGCTCAACTTTAGGAAGATCAGCTTTCACGTTTTCCGTTTTTACTTGAGTCTGAGTGGAAGTGGATGCCGAACAACCTAAGATTAAAATTATCAGCAATGATGAGATCGAATAAATTATTTTGTTTGCCATAACAATACCGCAAAATTTTTAGTGAATTAGACCTGTGATGAATCTACTTAACCTTTGGTTTAGTAGAAATAATTCTTAGCAACGATTCGAAAGTAATTAAGGCAAGATAATTCTAACTACATAATTGGGTGGTTTATAAATGAAGTCACTAACTGTAATCCGGATTTCAACGGGATTAAATCATCGAAACCGGCACGCCGAACGCTGATAACTGACCGCTTTTTCTTTCTTGATTCTCAAAACATCAATAGGTAAGTTGCAAACGACAACGGGGTTCCATTCTAAACAACTAAGGGGAAACCGGAAAAGCAGTCTTGAGTTTTGAAGTATGGGTTATGAAATAAACTGTTCCGCAAATAGGTTTTCTTTAGAATAAATAAATAGATAGATAGGCATATAAACACTAAGTCTGGTAAGATGATAGTTATGCACGATTTATTTTTAAATATTGAGAAAACAGAAAAAATCAAAATAAATGGGACATAGATACCTGTCCGAAGAAGGGGGATATATGTTTCGTAACTAAAAAACAGTGCAGTATAACTATTAGTTATACCTCTGGACTAAAATGGAAAATACTATATTAAAAACTAAAAGACTTCGTTTAGAAATAATAGGTGATCAACATCAAAGTGACCTTTACAAATTGCTTTCAAATCCAGTGGTCCACAAATATTTCCCCAAAGCATTGGATAGAAAAGAAGCAGATGAATTCTTTGCTAAAGTTCAAAAACGTTATAATACTGATGGATATTCTTTCTGGGCTGTCATAAGAAGTAAAGATGACATTTTTCTTGGAATCTGTGGATTATTGTCACAAATAATTGGTGGACAAAAAGAAACAGAGGTAGCTTACAGATTCTCAGATGAATTTTGGAGCAATGGATACGCTACTGAAGCTGCAAGTGGTTGCATACAATACGCTAAAAAGAAGCTGAAATTACACTCAATAATTTCTTTAATTCGGTCTGTTAATCTTCCTTCAATAAAAGTTGCAGAGAAAAATGGATTAAAACTTGAGAAGGAAATAATGTTTCAAGATATTCCTCATCTTGTTTATCGAATCAATCTTAAATGAGGTATAACAAGTGGTTCAACGCCGACCGCGAGCACGCGTTCGGTTGGGTTGCAAGTTCGGGTTTTAAGTTTCGTAAATAGTTCGCTGTTAGATCGGAATTGGTCTACGCGATATGATAAATAAATTTTGGCAG
>CAZEDR010000198.1:0-6356 GCA_964510975.1 uncultured Melioribacter sp.
TTTGTAGGCGATTTAATGTGCCACGCTCCGCAATTTGAATCTGCGAGAGTAAGCACGGATAGTTTTGATTTCCGCTCGGCGTGCAGAGAAGTGAAAGAGCTTTTATCTAAATCTGATTTCACAATTGGGAATCTTGAAACAGTAATTGCCGGAAATGAATCTCGCTACACCGGCTATCCAATGTTTAATACACCGGAAGAATATTTATTAGCACTAAAAGATGCCGGATTTGATATTTTGATTACATCAAACAATCACTCCATGGATAGAGGAGTTGCCGGAATAAACAGAACGATTGACAATCTTCGCAAGTATGGATTGCCAAATTTCGGTACTTACCAATCTGCACAAGAACGAGATTCTGTTTTGATTGTTGAAAAAGAGGGAATTAAGGTTGCGCTTTTAGCATACACATATGGGCTTAACGGAAATACTTTGCCGGAACAAAAAAGTTACGCAGTCAATCTGATTGACACTCTGCTAATCAAAAAGGATATTGCAAAAGCTAAGTCGAAGAAAGTTGATGCGGTAATTGTATGTTTTCATTTTGGTGAAGAATATCAGAGAATGGCTAATTCTTTTCAAAAAGAGACTGCTAAAAAAACGATTGCTTATGGCGCGGATTTAATTATCTCAAGTCATCCGCATGTTATTCAACCGGTTGAGTCATTTGAATCAAGAAACGGTAAACTCGATCAAGGATTTATTGCATATTCTCTCGGCAATTTCTTTTCGAATCAAAGATGGCGCTACTCCGATTGCGGAGTGGTCTTGAATTTCACTTTGGAGAAAATTGATGCCGGCGAAATAATGCTCGATACTATTTCGATTGATCCGGTTTGGGTTGCTAAGGAAAGACTTAACGGTAGAAATTCTTACGTGCTCATTCCTTGTGATACAACAAAATATAAATCATTTCGGCGACTTATTAAGTCTGATCAAATGAAACTTATCCAAAGTAATGCCGATACAAAGCAAACCATGAGCGCAGTTGATTTATTCAAAAGAAAAAATTCTCTGCGCAGAAATTAATCTTTATTTTCGCAGTAGTATTTGAAAGGCAATCCTAATTAATGAAAAATAAAGCTTCACTTTCTGTAATCTTCGTTACGATTTTTATAGATCTAATGGGCTTTGGAATTTTAATTCCAATTCTTCCCACTTTTGCAAGCATAGAACTTGGTATTTCCGATTTTGAAATTGGAACTATTATAGCAGTATTCTCTCTAATGCAGTTCATCTTTAATCCGGTTTACGGAAGACTTTCGGATAGAATAGGAAGAAGACCGGTAATACTCGCAACTCAGTCAATTACTGTAATTGCATATTTACTTTTTGCCGTATCACACAACTTTACGCTGTTGTTCATTTCGCGGTTACTTGCCGGGTTGGGCGGCAGCAACATTGGCGCTGCACAAGCTTATATTGCTGATATTACAACCAAAGAAGAACGCTCTAAGGGAATGGGTTTGATTGGCGCTGCGTTTGGACTTGGATTTATTTTTGGTCCAGTAATAGGCGCCCTACTATCAAAGTACAGTTATTCAGTAGCCGGATATGGTGCCGCTGGGTTTTCTTTAATAGCGCTTGTTTTTGCTTTCTTTAAACTGCCGGAATCTCTTAAAGAAAAGAAGGCGGAAGGAAAATTCCAATTCCGCATTTTTGATTTTGCGTTCACGAAAAAAGTAATCCTTCATTCACCGGTTGGAATTCTTGTCGTAATATTTTTCTTCATAATATTTTCATTTGCAAATATTTATGGTACTTATGCTTTGCTTGGGTACAAGGTTTTTCATTTTACTAATCAGCAGAATGGGATGTTGTTTGGTATTTCCGGAGTAGTTGGAGTGATTATCCAAGCCGGTTTTATTAGAATTCTAACACAGAAATTTGCAGACAAAACCAGCGTTCTAATTGGATTGGTATTTACAGTTTTTGGCCTTGGATTAATTCCGTATGGTGGCAATTTTCTAGGTGAAGCAATTGTAATTTCACTAGTTGCAATTGGAACCGGAATATTACAACCAATTATTCCGGCTATGATTTCGAAGTATTCTCCGGAAGATCAGCAGGGTGCTATTCTTGGTGTTAATCAATCAATCTCTGCATTCGCGCGCGTGCTTGGTCCGTTGTGGGGCGGATTTTCGTTCCACTATCTAGGTTATCAGTTTCCATTCTTAACCGGCGCATTTTTCACTTTACTTATTTTGATAATTGCCTTCTTCAAACTTAATCCGGAAAAAATGAAAGCTAGTGCTCATGTTTAGTGTTGGAAAAGTAAATATTGATAAAGCGCTTCTTCTTGCGCCTATGGAAGATGTAACGGACATTGCTTACAGAAAGTTGTGCAAAGAACTTGGTGCCGATGTAGTTTATACTGAGTTTGTTAATTCCGACGGACTAATTCGCTCGAATAAAAAAACTGAAAAGAAATTAGAGATTACTGAAGAAGAACGTCCGGTAGGAATTCAAATCTACGGCGGTAACTTAGAGCCAATGATTGAAGCGGCAAAAATTGCCGAGACTCGCAATCCGGAAATTATAGATATAAATGCGGGATGTTGGGTTAAGAAAATTGCTGGCCGTGGTGCCGGTGCCGGGCTTCTTAAAGATGTTTGCTATTTGCAATCAATGGTTGAAGCAATAGTGAAAGCTGTTCAGCTTCCGGTAACGGTTAAAACAAGAATTGGCTGGGATGCGAACTCAATAAATATTTTAGATGTTGCAAAGCGAATTGAAGATGCCGGTGCGGCGGAATTAACACTTCATTGCAGAACAAGAACTCAAGGACACAGTGGAGATGCTGATTGGAGTTGGATTCCAAAAGTAAAAGAAGTTGTTAAGATTCCGGTTGCGTTGAATGGCGGAATATTTACTGCTGCAGATGTAAAGCGTGCATTTGATGAAACAAATGCAGACGCTGTAATGATTGCCCGCGGTGCGATTGATCATCCTTGGATATTTCGAGAAGCTAAGCAATTAATGAATGGTGAAGTTATAAGGGAATTAACGCCGGAAGAAAGAGTTGCTACAGCGCTTCGCCATTTAAGATATTCGTTAGAGATTAGAGATGTTCGTGGCGCAATTATTCCTTTTAGAAAGTATTATGCCGGTTATTTGAAGGGATTACATGGCAATAAAGAAGTACGCCAACACCTTTATCAACAACTGGAATATGCGCCAATAGAAGATATTCTTTACAAGTATCTTGATGAATTAAAAAATCACGAATCTTTACCAAAAGCAATTAATGGAGAGTAAAATGAATTTAGAAAAGTTAATCCGCGATGTACCGAATTTTCCTAAAGAAGGAATCATTTTCAAAGACATTACAACTCTTCTCAAAGATTCAGCCGGACTGAACGAAACGATTAACGCTTTGTATGAACTAGCAAAGGGAAAAGGAATTACAAAAGTTGCCGGAATTGAATCTCGCGGATTTATTTTAGGCGGTGCTCTTGCTCAGAAACTCAACGCCGGATTTGTTCCAATAAGAAAACCAAAGAAGTTGCCGGCTGAAACTATCTCTGCTACTTATGAATTGGAGTATGGCACTGACAAAATTGAAATTCACAAAGACGCGATTGTGCCCGGTGATAAAGTTCTGCTGCATGATGATTTACTTGCAACCGGCGGAACAATGGAAGCCGCAGTAAAATTGATCGAACAACTTGGTGGCGAAGTAGTTCAAATATCATTTATCATCGAATTGGATTTTCTGAAAGGAAAAGAAAAATTAGCTGGCTATGATGTTTATTCATTAATTCATTACGATGCAGAATAAAACAGATTGCCAATCATCCTTTGTTTCTTTAGTTTTAACATGAATGAAAGGAGAGAACAATGCAACTAAATGCTATCATAGAAAAAGATGAAAATGGTTATTACGCTTATGTACCAGAATTAAAAGGCTGTTACAGCCAAGGAGATAGTTTTGAAGAAGCACTTCAAAACATACGGGAGGCAGCAGAACTTTATGTAGAAAGCCTTGATGATGAAGAGAAAATTTCGTTGCAGGCAAAATCTTTTTTTATTGCTCCAATTAGCATTCAACCTCTCAAAGCTATTTAACAGATATGACTGCGAAAGAAGCTGAAAGCTTATTACTTAAAGCTGGATTTGTATTAGATCGCCAAAGGGGTAGTCATAGAATTTATAAGAAAGATAATGTTAGAATTGTAATTCCATATCACACCGGAAAAGATTTGCACCCGAAAATCGTAAAAGAAGTTAAAAATCTTATTGATAAGGCTTGATAGAGAACCATCAATGACACACGGAAAACTTTTCGTCGTAGCGACGCCAATCGGCAATCTTGGAGACATTACTTTCCGTGCTGTTGAAACGTTAAAATCCGTTGACTTTATTATCTGCGAAGACACGCGGGTTACTTCCATTTTGCTTCATCATTTCGAAATCAGCAAACCGCTTGTTGTAATTAATGCCCACAATGAAAGCAAATCGTTAGAAAGAGTTGTAGAAAGAATTTCTGCTAACGAAAGCGCCGCCCTTGTCTCTGATGCCGGAACCCCTTGTATTTCCGATCCGGGAGTTCGCCTTGTAAACTTTGCAATTGAAAAGGGAATAGAGGTTGTTGGAATTCCCGGCGTGAACGCTGCAATAATGGCCTTGAGTATTAGCGGATTACCGACTGATGCATTCGCGTTTGAAGGATTTCTTCCTCAGAAAAAGGGAAGACAAAAAAAACTTAAGCAGCTAGTTGAAGAAGAAAGAACAATTGTTGTATATGAATCTACCTACCGGATTGAAAAACTTTTGGAAGAACTGATCCAATATATGCCAGAACGGCAACTAGTTGTTGGTCGTGAGTTAACAAAAAAGTTTGAAGAAACTTGGCGGGGAACTGCGAAAGAAATATTAACTGACTTTGAGAAGAAAAACACAAAAGGTGAGTTTGTTGTTGTGATTGCACCACCTAGTTGGAAGAAAACTGTTTCTGAATCTTTGTGACCTTTGTGAAAACTTTGCGCTCTTTGCGGTTAAAGCGTAACCACAAAGAACACAAAGAAAGAATCAAGTTCACAAAGGAAAAACTACATTTTAGTGAGCACTTCTTTAATAATTCCAATTCCTTTATCAATTTCATTTTGAGTAACAATCAGCGGAGTTCTAAAACGAACAGATTTATTTCCGCAGCCGAGCATGATAAGTTTGTTTTTGTAAAGTTCGCCTAAGAATTTCTTTCTAATATCAGCAGAAGGCATATCGAAGCTGCACATCAATCCTAATCCTCTTGCGTGAGAAATGTATTCCGGAAATTCATTTTGCAGTTCGTAGATGTTCTGCAATAAATATCCGCCCATAATTCTTGCATTCTCAACCAAATTATCTTCTTCAATAACTTCAAAATTCTTCCTTGAACGAACCATATCTGAAAGGTTGCCGCCCCAAGTAGAATTTATTCTGCTTGATTTCTTAAACACGTTTTCGGAAATGTCATCAATTCTATCGTTAACCATTACGCCACAAATCTGAACTTTCTTACCGAAGGAAATTATATCCGGTTGAACAAAATGTTCGTAAGCCCACATTTTGCCTGTCATTCCAATTCCGGTTTGTACTTCATCGTACATCATTAATATTTCGTTTTCGCTGCAAATCTCGCGCAGTTTTTCATGGAATTCTTTTCGGAAGAAATTATCGCCTCCTTCAGATTGTATCGGCTCGATGATTAGAACTGCAATATCATCTTTATTGTTTTGGATGGAAGCGTAAATTTCATTTATTGCTTGTTCTTCAAGAGCAATTATTTCACTCAAATTATCTTCAACCGGAAATTTGATTTTTGGATTTATAATTCTCGGCCAATTGAATTTTGGAAAATGGGCGATCTTAACGGGATCGGTATTTGTTAGCGACATTGTATAGCCGCTTCTTCCATGAAAAGACTCACGGAAGTGAATTACTTGTTGTCCCCGTTCCTCTCTGTACCCGCGAATGAAATTCTTGCGGACTTTCCAATCGAAAGCAATCTTCAAACCGTTCTCTACTGCTAAAGTACCGCCATCTACAAAAAACAAATGCTTCATAAAATCCGGAACGGCAACGCGAGAAAAGGTTTCTACAAAATTTGCCATTTGTGTTGTGTAAATATCCGAGTTGGACGGCTTATTCAAAGAAGCTATTGCAAGTTCTTCACGGAATTCCGGTGTATCCAATTTGGGATGATTCATTCCAAGTGGAGAAGAAGCAAAGAATGAAAAAAAGTCTAAGTATTCATCGCTGGTCATTTCATCAACCAAAGTTAAGCCGCGGCTTTGCTTAACATCCAATACAAAGTCGAAACCATCGACCAGCATTTTTTTTGATAATGAAGAATGAACTTCGTTTGCTGT
>CAZEDR010000199.1:0-6297 GCA_964510975.1 uncultured Melioribacter sp.
CTTAGTGCTTTTGTGGCTCAATTTCTTAGACTTTCTTTTGCCACAAAGTCGCAAACCTGCCCGCCGTATAGAGAACTACTTTAGCAGGCGGGGACACTAAGAAATCACAAAGTGCGTAACTTCAGTAAGTAAGCAACTTCCTTTTTTTATACATATTCAGAGAATATAGGTGAAACTTCCTAGATACAAATATTTCCTTGCAGTAGTTGACTTTGTTATTGTTCTTTTAACATTCTATGTGGCAAGATTTTTATCGATCAATTTATTTGGCAAATTATACTCGAACTATTTGCCCGATTTATTTGGAGTATCTTATAATTTTATCTTTTCAACCATTATCCTAAGTATAGTCTTTATATTTATTTTTCAGAACAATAACCTTTATAAAATAAACATTTTCCTATCGCAGGCTTCCCACCTTGTTTCAATAATTAGAGCAACATTTTATGGGACAATCCTTCTAATAATCGTTTCTTTTTCCTTTAAGATATCGACAGTTATTTCATCGAGAACGTTAGTCATAGTTTTTATTTTTTTGCTAGTCGTAAATCTTGTTATAATCAGATTGCTGTTGCTGCCATATTTTTATCTTCGCTATTCGAGTGTTAAACCGAGAAGAAGGAACTTACTAATTATTGGTGCCGGTAAAGCCGGTAAACTTTTAGGGACTAAAGTACATTTTGAAAAACTGCATGGACTAAATTTAATCGGTTTTCTTGATGACAATTTAGATAAAGGAGAAGAGGTTTTTCTTAATTACTCAGTAATTGGAACTCCCCAAAACATCATTTCAATTTCTACTGAATATAATATCGGGGAGATTATAATTTCGATAGATAATATCACTCATGATAGACTTATTCAAATTATTGAGATGTGCAATAAAACCGAGGCTATTGTAAGGGTTAATTCGGAATTATTCAAGGCTGTTTCCGATAATTTTACAACTGAAACTTTCTCCGATATAAATGCAATTGAAATTTCCCCCAGAATTTCATCTAACTTAAATTTAATACTCAAACGTACTTTTGATTTTATAGGAGCTGCAATTGGCTTATTAATTCTATCACCAGTTTTCATCTTAATTGCCATTACTATAAAGCTTTCTTCTAACGGTCCGGTTTTATTTTCACAGATCAGAATAGGAAAAAACGGGAGGCCATTTAAATTTTACAAATTCAGATCCATGACGATTTCCGATGAAACTGATCTTGAAAGGAAAGAAAAAATGATCCGGTTTATGAAAACAGCAGAAGTGAACGGTTCTGCAAAAATTATCAATGAGGCGAGAATAACAAAAATTGGGAAATTTTTAAGAAAAACATCCATTGATGAATTACCCCAATTATTCAATGTAATAAAGGGGGATATGAGTTTAGTGGGTCCAAGACCTTGCTTAGAATATGAATATGAAAATTATGATGAATGGCACAAAAAAAGAATTAGTGTATTACCCGGTTGTACCGGTTTGTGGCAAGTCTCGGGGAGAAGTAGTGTTGCTTTTAATGATTCGGTCATAATGGATATTTATTATGTGAATAATATGTCGCCTTGGTTTGATCTTCAGTTAATATTAAAAACCATTCCCGTTATGATATTTGGGAGGGGGGGGAAGTAACTCAATTATGAGTGTTGAATTGCGAAGTTTGAATTATAAGTTATGACCCCTCAACTGACTCGGGACAAGATTTTGAATTACGAATGGAGAATGATTCTATACAAAAAGAAAACATTTTTAAAGTGCGGATGAAAAGAGTAAAAAAAAATAAATTTGAAATTGAGAATTAGGAATTACAAGATATGGTACAAATTCGGTTTTGGGGTTTAATGAATGATTAAAAAGTTCTTCAATCTAAAAATTACTTAAACTATTTCAGTAAAAGGCGAGGGTCGTATGAAAGTAGGAATCTTAGGACTAGGTTATTGGGGACCTAATTTAATTAGAAATTTCTCTGCTAATAAGGATGTTGATTCGGTATTTGGCTGTGATGTTAATGAAACAAGACTAAAATGGATTAGTGAAAGATTTCCTAGTGTTATTTTAAGTTCCGATGCGGAAAATTTTGTTAAAAAATCTTATTGTGATTGTATAGCAATTTCGTTACCAGTTGGGTTGCATTTTAAGTATGCAAAAATGGCTCTGGAGGCCGGAAAACATATCTGGGTAGAAAAACCCTTTACTGCCAGTTCGAAAGAAGCTGAAGAGTTGATCGAACTAGGAGAGAAAAGGAATTTAAGAATCTTGTGGACCATACATTTATTTATACCGGAGCAGTACAAAAAATAAAAGAACTAGTCTCTAAAGACGCTCTTGGCAATATTCTTTATTTTGATTCGGTTAGAGTAAATCTAGGTCTTTTTCAGAATGATGTAAATGTAATTTGGGATTTAGCACCGCATGATATATCAATAATGGATTATATTTTGGGAAAAAAAGTTAAGGCAGTTTCAGCTAACGGAATAGCCAACTATTATAACCATGAAAATGTAGCGCACATATCAGTGTATTTTGAAGAAAACTGCTTTGCGCATTTTCACGTTAACTGGACTTCTCCGGTTAAAATAAGAAAAATGATTATTGGCGGCACTAAAAAAATGTTAGTGTTTGATGATATGGAAAATTTTGAAAAGATTAAAGTGTATGACAGTGGAATTGAAATTAACGATAAAGAGGGAATATACAACGCTTTAGTTCAATACAGGATTGGAGATATGTATTCGCCAAAAGTGAATCAAACAGAAGCCTTAGCGTTGGGTACAAAAGAGTTCATTGAATCAATAAGGCAGGTGAGAACTCCATTGACGAGTGGCAAAGATGGGCTATCGGTTGTAAAAATATTGGAGGCGACTCAGAAATCGATAAAAAATAAGGGTGAACTTGTGGAAATCAATTGACTGGAAAAACTAACAAAGTAAGAAGTGAAAAGGTGAGAAGGTAACAAAGTAACAATGAGATAAGGGGAAAATGAAAACACATAAAGATCTAAATGTTTGGCAAAATTCAATACAAATTAGTTAAAACGATTTATGAACTAACATCAAAATTCCCCTCTACCGAACTGTATGGGTTGACCTCTCAAATAAAAAGAGCATCAATTTCAGTATCCTCTAATATTGCTGAAGGTGCTGCGCGTTATTCTCATAAAGAGTTTATCCAATTTCTATATATTGCATCCGGATCATTAAGTGAAGTCGAAACTCAAATAGTAATTGCTTTTGAAATAATGTTTCTTAATGAAAATGAGAAGGAATCTGTATTAAATAGGATCAATGAAGTGAGAGCCCAACTATTTGGCTTAATAAAGCATCTTCAGACAAAATGAAGTAAAAGCTTGTATTTTAGAATAGACATTTTGATCTAACAAAATTGGAAAACACAATGGAAAAAAAGAATATTAATAATGTAAAATTGGGTCAGGATGTAAAGATTTTTGATTTTGTTAATCTTTACGGTTGCGAAATTGGGGATGGAAGTAAGGTCGGAACATTCGTTGAGATTCAAAAAAATGCATTTATTGGAAAAAACTGCAAAATATCTTCCCATACATTTATTTGTGAAGGAGTACATATTGATGACAATTGTTTCATAGGTCACAATGTTACTTTCATAAACGATAAGTATCCAAGATCGATCAATCCGGATGGTTCAATGCAAACAGAAGCCGACTGGAAACTAGAGGAAACTTGGATAGGGAAGGGAGTTTCTATTGGATCATCTGCTACAATTCTTTGTGGGATTACGATAGGTGAAAATTCGATTGTTGGTGCAGGTTCTGTTGTCACTAAAAATGTACCAGCAAATTCAATTGTTGCCGGAGTTCCCGCCAAAATAATGAAAGAAATTAAAAAGTGAAAAAAGCATTATTAGTTTTAATTCTATTTCTTCAGACATACTCTTATTCTCAAAATCTAGAAGGTATGGAGGGATTATTTTTCATACCTTCTGCTGAAATTAATGCCGATGCGAAACTTACCGTTGGAACAAATTATCTTGATAGATCTATTGTTTCTTTTGGCGGATTTAATATATCAGCCGAAAATTATTTCCTTTCCATCAATTTTTTGCCATTCGTGGAAGCTAGTATTAGAATTACCAGAATGAATGGACTGCCTTCAGAAAATAGTCAGGCAATTGGGGATAGGACTCCAAGCATAAAACTAAGAATCAAAGAAGAATCGGAGTATTTTCCATCGGTTGCTTTTGGGCTTCATGATATTTTTACTGTTTTTGGAGGAGTGGGGGCAGTACATAACAATGCACTTTATGGAGTTGCCACAAAGAATTTGAACTTAGGTTCAATTATCTCAAGTTTATCTCTCACAATAGGTTATGGTACTGATTATTTAGATGCAGCTAACCATAACTTTGTTGGCATATTTGGCGGAGTTTCAGTTAAGATTCTGGATTCTGTTTATTTTATAATTGAATATGATTCAAAAAGAAGTAACGGAGCTGTTAGAACTCAACTGTTTAATCATCTTAATATTTTGATAGGATTTTTAGAATTTAAGAATATTTCCGGTGGTCTTTCCTATTCATTTTTCCTATAGGTAATAAAGAAGGCTGAGGCAGTAGGAAACAGTTATGAGTGCTGAATTATTAGTTAAAGCAAAGACTAAACAAATCACTTATTAAACCGTCCATAAACATTAACAATGCACAAAGAAACCTTAAATACCAAATGAAAATAATATCAGTTGTAGGCGCAAGACCAAATTTTATGAAGGTGGCGCCGATACATAAAGCAGTAAACGAAAGACGTAAAACGTCAAAAGTGAAAATTGAGCATTTGATTTGTCATACCGGGCAACATTATGATGAAAAAATGAGCAAGGTTTTCTTTGACGAACTAGAATTGCCCAGACCGGATTTTTATTTAGGTGTTGGTGGAGGGAGTCACGCTGAGCAAACCGGCAGAGTAATGATTGAATTTGAGAAAGTATTGTTACAAGAGAAACCGGATTTAGTAATAGTTGTAGGTGATGTGAACTCGACAATTGCATGCAGTTTGACTGCTGTAAAACTTGGAGTCAAAGTAGCGCATGTTGAAGCCGGACTTAGAAGTTTTGATTGGAGTATGCCGGAAGAAATAAACAGAATCTTGACTGATTCTATTTCGGATTACTTATTTGTTTCAGAACCGGATGGGATTAAAAACTTAAGAAAAGAAGGAAAGGAGGAAGAAAAAATAATCTTTGTTGGAAACACGATGATTGATAGTCTGGTTAATTACTTGCCGGTAATTGAACAGAGCAAAATACTTTCTGAATTAAATCTAGTTAAAGAAGATTATGTATTAGTTACGTTTCACCGCCCTTCTAATGTGGATAATGAAGAGAATCTTAAAAGAATAGTTGAATTGTTGAACCGTTTAAGTGTTTATAAAAAAGTTGTGTTTCCAGTTCATCCGAGAACTAAGAAAAAGTTAGAAGAAACAGATTTGGTTAAAACGCTACATAAGAATATTATCCTAACGGAACCGATCGGCTACATAGGTTTTATTGCGCTAGTAAAGAATAGTGTGTTGGTCATTACAGACAGCGGCGGTATTCAGGAAGAGACTACTTTTCTTGGTGTTCAGTGTATTACCACAAGAAAAACTACCGAGAGGCCAATTACGGTTGAAATAGGGACGAATACATTAGTTGGGGAGGATTTCGAAATGGCATTCTCCGTTGCTAGTGATATACTAAATGGAAAAAAGAAAACCGGGCAAATACCAGAATTATGGGATGGGAAAGCGGCAGAGAGGATTGTTGAGAGGTTGTTGAGTCAGTGACAAAGTGAGTAGGTAACAAAGTGAGATGGTGAAGGTTGTTGAACAGTTGATTTGTTTATTTGTTGAAAAAAATGAGAATCGTTGAATTGTTGAAAACAGTAAATAGCGAATTGTGAAGAGTGATGGGGAAAAATGTTGATATGTTGAAGTGTTGGGAAAAATAGTTTAAGAGTTGATTTGTTGAAGGGTTTAATTAAGAAGGGAATAATGGAGTTTTAATGAAGAAAGCACTAATAACGGTATTACCGGTCAAGACCGGAAGTCATATACGTGATTAAACGGATGTCGGTTGAATTGTTTATTGGTTGAAAAGTTTAATTGGTAAAGAGATGAGGAATGGGGAAATGTTTATTTGTTTATTTGTTGAAATATGAATTGTTGAAAGATTGAGAGGTGTAAATTGTTGAATCGTTTAACTGTTAAAAAAGTGAGAATTAATAAATGAAAAAAGCATTAATTACTGGAATTACGGGTCAAGACGGGAGTTATTTAACTGAAATACTTCTTGAGAAAGGAT
>CAZEDR010000200.1:0-6280 GCA_964510975.1 uncultured Melioribacter sp.
AACAACAACAATTTGCCTTAAACAACATTCAACTTAAAAAATACTCTTTAAACTCGAATATTGGTTGTGAGAAACATGAGGAGCGACTAAATGAAGAAAATTTTGATAGTAGAAGATGAACATGACGTAAGAATAAATTTACAGGATCTGTTGGAATCCGAATCTTACAGTGTTATTACCGCAAAAGATGGACTAGACGGTTATAAAAAAGCTGTTGAGGAATTTCCCGACCTAATACTAAGTGATATAAAAATGCCCAGAGTGGATGGTCTTGAACTATTCAAAATGCTGCAAATAAATTCCGTAACAAATACAATTCCGTTCATATTCCTAACAGCTAAAGTGGAAATGTCCGACTTTAGAGAAGGTATGTCTTTGGGAGCCGACGATTACTTAGTAAAGCCATTCAAAATAGAAGACGTAATAAAAGCTATAGAGACCCGGTTGAAAAAACGGGAGGGGTTTGTTGAAGAACTTGAACAACTACGTGAAAGTCTGTTGCATAAGGTCCCTCATGAACTCAGAACTCCACTTGTTGGTATTATTGGCTTTTCAGAGCTTATTGAAGAGGACTTGGAAAACTTATCGAAAGAAGAAGTAAAAGAAATGATAAACAAAATCAAAAAGTCCGGGAAGAGGTTACAGAGGCGTATTGAAAAATTTCTTTCTTATGCGGAGCTGATTTCGAGCGAGACGAAACAACAGACACTTCCGGATATGAAGAAGCCGGTATTTGAAATAGACTCTCGTTTAGTAGCTTACCGATTAAGTCCGACTGTTGAAGATTATGATAGGAAGAACGATATCCAGATTACTTTTGCTAAGTCCAAAGTTCATATAAGCGAAAGATATTTTGATATGATTCTAAAAGAATTAATTGAAAACGCGCTAAAATTTTCGCCGAGAGGAACACAAATTAATATTACAGGTGAGAAAAACGGTCAGCATTATATAACAAAAGTAGATGATAACGGATGCGGTATGGCTGAGACATCGATTAAAGAAATTCACGCATTAAAGCAGTTTGGCGATGAAAAATATCTAAAAGAAGGTGTGGGTTTGGGGCTTGCTCTAGTTCAAAAAATCCTAAAGTACAGTGGCGGCTATCTTAAACTTGAGAGCAAGCTTAATGAATCTACATCGATTGAATTTGGAATACCGTTAGTTAGGGAATAGTTATGGAAGAATTTGAAGCTGTTACGTTTAAATTCTTTTCGGTTTTACTAAACATGACCGACTATATGGAAAAGAGTTCCGAGAGCCTAATAAACTTGCTGGATAACTATGAAACGCGAACAGCCGAAGAATACAAACAGAAAGATGAATATCATAAAGTATTACTTGGTATAAATAGCAGAACAAGAAAAATACATGATGAGATATTATCGCTTGCTCTAAAGAAAACTGTAAATCTAGAAAAGAAAAAAATATCACAGCAATGGTTTCGTAGTTTAACCCAAGAGTTGGAATGGCTAAGTACTCTGTCGAAGGATGGTTTATCAAAGAAATTTTTCGTTGATGAAAAAGGCAAACTGAAGTTTTAAGGGATAACTATTTGTTCTTTTTTTTAGAAATACGATAAGGAGTTTTGGTATGGCAAATGCATCAAACGATAATAGGGATTTGATCCAACTAGTGGGCTTCAAACTAGGCAACGAAGAATTTGGTGTTGACATAAGCCGCGTGCAAGAAATTAATATGATGATGCATCTGACAAAAATTCCAAACTCCAATAAGTTTATAGAAGGAGTTGTAAATCTACGTGGTAAAATTATTCCGGTAATTAATCTTAGAGAAAGGCTTGGGTTATCCAAAAAAGAAGATGATAATAGAACAAAGATTATTGTTTCTGATATCAATAATAAACTCATCGGTTACATAGTTGATGAAGTAAGTGAAGTCTTAAGAATTTCAAAGTCTATTATAGAACCGGCGCCCGAATTAGCTATCGGGATTGAAACCGGGCTGATTGAAGGTGTAGCAAAACTAGAAGGAAGATTATTAATTCTTTTGAATCTCGATAAGCTTTTAAATGTAAATGAAATTGAACAATTACAATCAATTGAAGAATAAGAACGGTTTATCTATACATTAAAAAAAGTTGGCATCATCTAGTTAATAAAAACGAGCTTTATAATAGTAACAACAAGTTAGCGTTTAACTAATACCTAACTTAGTAACGCAACCTCAAATCCGCCGCAAAAACTTGCGGCGGATTTTTTTTTACTGACAATTATTTGAGGAACAATATTTTTATAAAGTTACGAAGAGTGTAAGGACAAAATATTTTCATGTTGTCAACTCACACAAGTGTCCGCTTACAACGCAATTTCACCGCATGCATCATTTACATCAATAAGCAAACGCTTCGCTTCGATTATGTACATAGCGTTGAGAGGGCTTATTACTCAGAGAATTTAACGTAAAGTAAATAAAAGGTTAACTCACATTCTTGATTAAAAATGGACGCACATGTTGGAAAATTCTATTTCACAAAAAACTTTGATCGGAGAAATACAAAAGCCGGAAGTGCTTATTGCCAAACTCAGTTTGATATTTGAGTATCTATACCGGTTTTCGAGCTTCCTTAAAATAAATCATTTATGAGCACTAAAGATGGGAAGTTGATTTACTTAACAACAAAGGAAATAGAAAATGAAGAGTACAACGATTGACAGCCAAGATTTGATCCAACTTGTAGGTTTTAAACTTGGCAACGAAGATTTTGGAATTGACATAAGCCGCGTGCAAGAAATTAATATGATGATGCAGCTTACTAAGATTCCTAACTCTAACAAATTTATTGAGGGAGTAGTAAATCTGCGCGGTAAAATTGTGCCGGTAGTTAATCTGCGTGAACGACTCGGTCTCAGCAAGAAAGCCGATGACAGTAGAACAAAAATAATTGTCTCGGATGTAAACAATAAGCTTGTAGGCTACATTGTAGATGAAGTAAATGAAGTGCTGAGAATTTCAAAATCTATAATTGAACCATCGCCTGATATTGTAACAGGTATTGAATCCGAATTAATTGAAGGAGTTGCCAAGCTGGAAGGAAGGCTGCTTATCCTTCTTAATCTGGATAAGCTATTAACCACAACCGAAATTAAACAATTAGAACTAATTGAAGAATAAGGAGAAATCAAAATGTTAAGTAATATGAAAATAGGGTTAAGACTAACTGTTGGCTTTGTAGCAGTTATGTTAGGACTACTTATTGTTGGCTTCGTTGGACTCAATGGTCTATCATCTGTTGCAAATGAGGTTCAAATACTTGCCCATGATCATTTTCCCAAAACTATTTGGGCTAACGATATTATTGATAATATTAATATTAATGCGAGAGTTGTAAGAAACCTTGTACTTATTGATGATGAGCAGCAAAAGGCTAAAGAACTTGCAAGAATAGCAGAAACAAAAAAAGTGGTTGATGCAGCCTTGGATTCTTTGAAACGAACAGATAAATCTGAAGAAGGGATTAAATTGTTAGCACATATCGATCAAGTTCGTGCTGAGTATTTCAAAGTTAGAAGTAAATTTTTAGACTATGTTAAATCCGGTAATAAAGAAGCCGCAGTTGCAATGCTCTGGGCTGATTTGCGTACAGTTCAGACTAACTATTTTGATGCGATAATTGCAATTATTAAATATCAAAACAAAATGGTAAATGAAGCTGGCGTTCAAGCGGAAGAAACTTATGCTTCTTCTCAAACTATGGTTTTAGTTATTGGTGCGGTTATGCTGCTGCTTGTAATTGGTGCTGCTTACTTGATTACTAAGAGCATTGTTAATCCGGTGAATGCCGTAAAAGAAAGATTAGCTCAATTGGAAACAGTTTGTATGACAAATCTAGGGAATGGCTTAGCAGGCTTAGCTAAAGGTGATATGAGCAAAAATGTTGAGAAATTAACAAAGCCGCTGAACATTATAACAAAAGATGAAATAGGTGAAATGGCGAGAAGTTTCGACTCTTTGTTAGGCAAAACACAGAGTGGTGTAGATGCTTACGAAACAGTACGAAAGACAATTAACATGCTTTCAGACGAGCTTGGTAAGCTGATTGAAGATGCGAAGAGCGGTTTGCTGGATAACCGCGGAGACGCACAGAAATTTGAAGGTGCTTACAGAGGCTTAATTGCGGGTTTGAACCAAGTGCTCGACGCAGTAATTATTCCGGTTCAAGAGGGTACAAAAGTACTTGAAGTAATGTCCACCGGTGATTTTACTCCTCGCATTAATTCCGAATACAAAGGTCAACATAGATTAATTAAAGACAGCATCAACCGTCTTGGCGATTCTGTTGGAAAGATTATTACAGATGTAACAGATGCAGTACAAGCAACGGCAAGCGCAAGCAATCAAATTTCTAGTAGTACCGAAGAGTTGGCAGCCGGATCTCAAGAACAAAGTGCACAGACAGGAGAAATTGCCAGCGCAGTTAACCAAATGTCTGCAACTATTATCCAAACTACAAAGCATGCGGGAGAAGCCTCAAACAACGCAAAAGAAGCCGGCACTATTGCAAAAGAAGGAGGAAAAGCTGTTGAAGACACTATTAATGGAATGGGCAGAATTGCAACAGTAGTATCAAGAGCAGCAGTTGTTGTACAAGAATTAGGCAAAGGAAGCGAGCAGATTGGGGAAATTGTACAAGTGATTGATGACATTGCCGATCAGACAAACTTGCTTGCATTAAATGCAGCAATTGAAGCTGCGCGTGCCGGTGAACAAGGACGCGGTTTTGCTGTTGTTGCCGATGAAGTACGTAAACTTGCCGAGCGCACTACTAAAGCAACTAAAGAAATTGCGGTAATGATTAAGCGCATTCAGAACGATACAAAAGAAGCAGTTGTTTCTATGAATGAAGGAACAAAAGAAGTTGAAGTTGGAAAAGAGTTAGCAGAAAGAGCCGGAAGTTCGTTGCGTCAAATCATTGGTGCTTCCGATAGAGTTGTGGATATAATTACTCAAGTTGCAGCTGCCAGCGAAGAACAATCATCCGCTGCTGAGCAAATTTCTAAAAACATAGAATCAATTAGTAATGTAACGCATGAATCTGCTGCCGGAACACAACAGATTGCCCGTGCTGCAGAAGACTTAAATAGATTAACGGATAATCTGCAAAATTTAGTTTCTCAATTTAAAGTTGATTTACTGGGTTCAAGTAGTAGTCAAAGCAGCTTAGCAGTTAGGCATAGAGGAAAGTTGGTACTTAACTAAAGCAATTGTGGCAGCTAAAAAATATTATTCTTAGCTGCCACTTTATAATACAGAAAAAAGAAAGACAATAATGAAATACATGGGATGGGAATCTGAGTTCTCAACAGGCATTGAAATAATTGATGCCCAGCATAAACGCATATTTCAAATTATTAACAATTTACATGAGGCAATTCTAGTAGAAAATGGACCAAAAATTTTGGTTTTCATTTTAGATGATTTGCTCGAGTATGCGTATTATCATTTCGAAACAGAAGAGCCGTTACTTGAAAAGGTAGATTTTTCAGTGGTTGTTTCGCACAAAGTAATACATGTTGAAATCATTAACAAAATTGTTTTAATAAAGGAGGAACTTCTGCAAGGAAAGAAATCCCTGACTTTGGAATTGGTGGAGGATTTAAGAAATTGGTGGTTCACTCACATTTTGGAAGAAGATAAAAAAGCGTTTCAAAAATGTAACTAAGTAAACCTTATGGATTTTTTCCGTTGAGATATTTGAAAACTTCAAATCCGCCATATCTTGATTTATCTATTAACAAACTGCTAACTTAGCTTTCAAAAGAAAAGATAGGTTGTATGGAAAATAAATACGATGTATTCATCATTGGTAGCGGACCGGGCGGTGAAGGCGCGGCAATGACCTGTGCTAAACAAGGGAAAAAAGTAGCGGTATGCGATGATTTCTCGCTTGTTGGCGGAAGCAATACACACAAAGGAACAATACCCAGCAAAGCGTTAAGACATGCTAGCCAGGTTTTAATTGATGGCAAAGGTATGGAGGGAACAACATATCAAGAGTTGCTTAAGCAGACCGATGTTGTAATTATGAGCCAAGTTGAATTACGCCGCGGTTTTTACATTCGCAATAATGTTGATTTGCTGATTGGCAAAGCGGCACTTCTTGATGCAAAGACTATTGAAGTAACAGAAGCCAACGGACTTAAGAAAAAATACAAAGCTGAATCAATAATTATTGCAACCGGCTCGCGTCCATATCATCCGCCCGATGTTGATTTTTCTCATCCGAGAATTGTTGACAGCGATAAGCTTCTGAAGATTC
>CAZEDR010000201.1:0-6269 GCA_964510975.1 uncultured Melioribacter sp.
GTGATCACGTTAGAGTGCATGTGAAAGTTATAGAAGGCGAGAAAGAAAGAATTCAGCCGTTCGAAGGTGATGTAATAAACATTCGCGGCGCCGGCATGAGCAAAACCTTTACAGTAAGAAAAATTTCGAGCGGCGTTGGTGTAGAAAGAATATTTCCTTTTCACTCACCAAAAATTGCTAAAATCGAAGTCCTTCGCGAAGGTAAAGTTAGAAGAGCTAAACTTTTCTACTTGAGAGAACTTTCCGGTAAAGCGGCTCGCATCAAAGATAAAAACCAGAAATAATTTTTTCGGTTGAATGAAAAGCCGCTCTTAGTTAGCGGCTTTCTTTTTTTAAATATATTAGGATGATTATGAAACTTTTTGCGCCTCAAAATATTTATACATCTATACTTGAAAGTGTCTTGCCGGATTGGATGGAGGTAATACATAGACCGGCTTCCTTAATAGTGAAAGAGTTGGAGAAAAACACCGAGGCACTTGCAATAATCCCTTCTCTGGAATTGATAAACAACAAAACCTTACTTGTCTCCGGCAAGTTTGGTATTTCTTTCGATGGGATACTTTCCAACTCCTATTATTATTTCTCCGAAGGGGAAAGATTAATTAAAAAAATTTTGGTTAGAGGCGATGTCTCGATAAATGAAATTATTCTTGCTAAGATTCTTTTTGAAGAACGCTACTCTTCAAGTGTTGAACTTGTTTTAGATACTTCTGAAAATATGGAACCCGGAACAGATTATATTGTGAGCGGAGATTATAATTTTACTTCATCCAAATATGAAAAAGCAATCAGCTTAGCCGATGAAGTATCTGAAATGCTTGATTTTCCTTATGTAAACTTTGTTCTAGTTTCGAAGGATAGAGAATCGTTAACGAATTTTGAAAAACAAATTGAATCGCTAGATGAATTGATTGAAGAGAAACTTTCTGATAGTTTGGAGAAGTTAGAAATTCCACAAACCGGTAAAGAATTTATTAAAGAAAATTACAGCACAGTATATTTTGATCTTACTGAAAACGAAAAAGAGGGACTCACTGAACTTGTTAAGCTAGCTTACTACCGCGGCATATCAGAAGACATTTTTGATATAAAGTTCGTGTGAATCGCAATATTATCTAGCAATATATATTTGGATTGTAAATAGGTTGATTGCTTTATATATTGACGTCACAGTCAACCTAATATACAGCGGGGCAATTCATGAAGCTCGTCAATAAGATTTTTATTCTTACTTCTCTCTTGTTAATTCTTTATTCAAATCGAATCCTTGCGCAACCTAAAACCATTGAAATTGCCGGTACCGTTATTGACAGCGAGAGTGGCCTTCCAATCGAGAATGCAGCCGTATTTATATCCTATACAACAAGCGGGGCTCTATCTGATAAAATGGGAGAATACAAAATTTCCAATGTAATGCCCGGTACTTATACTTTAATGTGCGCTGCAGTTGGTTATAACAAGTTAACAAGAAGGATAAAACTGGAAGCCGGGAGAAATCTTCAAATAAATTTCTCTTTGACAATTATTCCAATTGAACTGAGTGAAATAAAAATTGTTGAGTTGACGCCAAAGGAATGGGAGAAAAATTTTGAGAAGTTCAAGAGGGAATTCTTAGGCGAAAGCAGTCGTACTTTTAAATGTGAAATCGCAAATCCCGAAGTGCTAAAGTTCAACCAAAATTTAGATGAAGTTTACGCTTTCGCGAACAAGCCTATTGTTGTTATTAATAAATCACTCGGATATAAGATCAACATTTATCTGAAAGATTTTGTGTGGGATAAGGATTACGACTACGGAAAGTTTGCTTACGAACCTTACTTTGAAGAGTTAGTGCCTGATGACAGCCTAGAGATGATTCGCTGGAATGAAAATCGTAAAGATGCTTATTTGGGTTCATTCCGTCACTTCCTAAGATCGTGCGCTTCGAATACGTTATTTGATGAGGGCTTTAGAATTTTCCTATCCGGCAACATTCCCGGCTCGCTTGGAAAACTTTACGATTTTGAATTGCAGATTAACCGGCAGACAAAAGATGAAGTTGAAGAAGTTACTTCTGTAATTCTAAAAAAAGACTCTAATAGTGAATCTACCATCGAAACCGATTTGATCTTGGAGGTGGTTTACAAAAATCAAAGTGAAGACTTTAATTACCGCTGGTACAAAGAGAGAATGTTCGGAGAAACAGTACTGTATGGTTTTCAAGATTCCTGGGTAAAATTTCCCAAAGGCGAGTTTACTTTTGAAGATAACGGAATCAGTTTGGAAAATGAATTCTATAAAAAACAATTTGCCGGTTATTGGGCATGGAAAAGAGTTTCGGATTTACTGCCTCATAACTATGAACCAAATAACTAATCCTAAGGGGAATTTATGGAAAACATTTTTAAGCGTTTAATTATCTTTTCATTTTTATCAATTGTTATTTGTACAAACTGCTTTTCACAAAAATGTGATAGTAAATTAAGTGGTGTTGTTTTAGATTCTGAAACCGGGCAGCCAATCCAATACGCAACGGTTTTCCTAGCATACACAACATTAGGCTCTCTCACAAACGAAAAAGGTGAGTATTCCATCACTAATATCTCTGCTGGAAATTACGATGTAGTTTGCGCCTCCGTTGGTTACGAAAAAAGTGTTAGGAAGACAATCATTAGAGAAAATGAATCCAAGAATTTTGATTTCAAACTAACAACTTTACCCATTCAGGTAAATGAAATAAAAATAGATGCTAAAGAGCCGGTAGAATGGAAAAGAAATTACATGAAATTTAAGAAAGAGTTTTTGGGTGAAAGCTGGCGATCTGAACAATGCGAAATAACAAACCCTGAAGTAATTGATTTTCAAATAAGAGATGAGATACTTATAGCCTCTTCAAAAAGTCCAATATATGTGATTAATGAAGCCCTTGGTTATAAAATAACCTTTTACATTAAAGAGTTTTGTTGGTCTTTGAATACTGATGAAGGAAAGGTGGCATTGGAACCATTTTTTGAAGAAATAGAAGGCAATGAAATTCCGGAAGTAAATATCTGGAGGGAAAACCGTATGCAAGCATATTCTGGTTCTTTTAGACACTTCTTGAAAAGCTGCGCTGAAAATAAAGTTTACGAACAAGGATATAGGTTATATGAGTTTAAGGAAAGTGAATGGAATGAAAGACCTACTGTAACAAACACATTGCGGCAATCAAAGAAATCATTAGATACTTTGCTAACTCATATCTTGTTGAAAGACTCTGAAACTCAATTTTCAATTGAGAGCAATAATACATTAGCAGTTTTATATACTAAGGAAGGCGAGGAATCGAACTATCTAGGGTATAAATTCCGTGTTTACAAAACAGTTGCACTGCAATCCTTTCAGTCTTCTTATTTAAAACTTGATACTGGAAGTTTGTCCTTTAATAAGGAGGGCAATATTACTGATAGAGCGATGTTTAATATTGAGTTTACTGGCTATTGGGCGTGGAAAAGAGTTTCTGATTTACTGCCATACAACTATTATCCTAATAACTAAATGCTGGGGAATAAATGAAAAACTTTCTGAAAAGTTCAATCATCATTTCTGTTTTATTAGTTGTTTTAGCTTCACTGTGTTTATCACAAACCAAGAATAATGTATTAACTGGAAAAGTTTTTGATTCCGAGACTAAAGAACCAATCCAGTTTGCTACTGTTTTTTTAGCCTTTACCACAAAAGGCTGTCTTACTAATGAAAGAGGTGAGTATTCAATCGCTAATATCTCAACCGGAAATTATGATATAGTTTGCTCTGCAATTGGTTATGAAAAAATTGGTATGAAGATAGATGTAAAAGAAAATGAGTCTAGCAAATATGATTTCGGACTCAAGATTTCATTAATTCAAGCTAATGAAGTTAGTATAAGTGCTAAGCAGCCGGAAGATTGGGAAGACAATTTGTTGAAGTTTACGCAGGAGTTTCTCGGCGAAAGCAGCCTTACAAAACAGTGCAAAATAACAAACCCGGAAGTGATTGACTTTGAAATAAAAGATAATAAGCTGAGGGCATCTTCAAAGAAACGTATTAACATTGTTAATAATGCACTTGGTTATAAGTTAACTGTTTTCATTAAAGAGTTTTCGTGGGATTTGGATTTTGATGAAGGTAATCTTGCATTTGAACCGTTTTTTGAAGAATTAAAAACTAATGACAGTACAGATGTTATACGATGGAAAGAAAACAGAAAAGAAGCATATTTAGGTTCTTTCCGACATTTTTTGAAGAGTTGCACTGCTAACTTAGCCTATGAAGAAGGATTTAGACTGTGGAGTTGTGAAAAATATAAAAACACATTCAACGGGCGGACTACACTATATTTTCCAAACTCATTTGGATGGCAAACTAGAGCAATATTTGATAGTACGCTTGGTAAGATTTTGAAGAGAAAAGATAGTAACCAATACATTTTTGAAACAGAAAACACTCTGGCGATTGGTTATATGAACAATGATGAAGATCCAAATTATAAATGGTATAAGAAGCGGACACTTGGTTCAAAAGAAATTAAGTCTTATCAAACTTCATATTTGAGTTTTCTTTTTAAAACATTGTCTTTTGATAATCAAGGACATATCACAAATAGAGCTGCATTTAATATTCAGTTTACTGGCTACTGGGCATGGAAGCGAGTAGGGGACTTGGTACCAAATGATTATGAACCGCCAATAGAGAATTAATTATAATGTAGTTGTAATCTTTGTGTCTTAGAGACTTTGTGGCAAAACAAAAATTATATAGCCACAAAGTCACAAAGACACCAGTCTAATAGTTCTAATTTAATTCTACGTGTGAGTAACTTATTACGTTTGGATTATTTCTTATCTCTTCCAGCATTTCCGCAGTAGCTTCAGATTCCAGTTTCATTGTGCAAGAAGCAACAATGCCGCCGTCAAAGATTACGTTTTCAACTTCTTCAATATTAATATTGCCTTTCTTCAAAGTATCCATAACAAATGCAAGCACGCCCGGCTTATCGAAATGTTTTACGATAAATTGATAATGAGCTCTAGTAGTTTTTGCTTTGTTTACCCAGTGAGCAATTACACCGCTCTTAATGTATTGAAGAATAATATTAACAGCTTCTTCCGCAACAGCGTTTTGTGCTTGTTCTGTTGATGCGCCAATGTGGTGTGTTACATAAACATTATCCAGTTCTTGCAGCTTGGAGGAAACCGGCCCGCTTTTATCTTCCGGCTCACCTTTAAAAACATCGAGTCCAACTTTAATTCCTTTTTCTTGAACAGCTTTAATCATCGCATCTTCATCAATTACTCCGGCGCGGGAAGTGTTTACTAAAATTGCACCTTTCTTCATCAAGCCAAACATTTTTTCGTTGAAGAGGTTTTTGGTCTCCGCTGTTTGCGGCAAATGGATTGAAATTACATCGGCAATCGGCAATACTTGATCAAATTCGGAAAAATCTTTAACTCCAAAACCTTCTATGCGGGAAACGTCTTTAGCATAAATATTCATTCCAAATGCTTGAGCACGTTTTGCAACTTCCTTTCCAATTGCGCCGTAACCAACAATTGCCATAGTTTTCCCGAACAAACCTTCAGCTTTCGAATACTCACCTTTATTCCATTTACCGGCTTTGAAATCTGCAACGTTAGCCGGTATCCTTCTATCGAGTGCAAGCATCAATCCAAAAGCAAGTTCCGCAACTGCAATAGAGTTTTTACCCGGACAGTTGGAAACATAAATCCCTTTTTTGTTTGCAGAAGCTATGTCAATATTGTTAACACCGGCTCCGGCACGTACTATAAGATTTAGCTTGTTTGCTTTTTCTATTGTTGATGCGTTAACAACAGTAGAACGAACGATCAAGCAGTCGATATCTTGAATCGCTTCCGGCAAATCATTTTCGCCAAGCTTGGCGTTATAAATTACATCAATGTCTGAGTCTTTTAACTTCTGGATATATACTTCCGGAAATTTATCAGCGACTAATACTTTCATTTTCATTTTGTCCTCGTTAGATTATTTCATCATTGGAATTTTTACGTTGAATTTTTTTGCATTGTTTATTGCACGTTCGTAACCGGCATCTGCGTGACGAATGATTCCCATTCCCGGATCGTAAGTAAGAACGCGTTCCAATCTTTTTTCTGCCTCCGGTGTTCCATCTGCAACTACTACCATCCCAGAGTGAATTGATTTACCGATTCCAACTCCACCGCCGTGATGAATTGAAACCCAGCTTGCACCGCCGATTGAATTTAGCATTACATTTAAAATCGGCCAAT
>CAZEDR010000202.1:0-973 GCA_964510975.1 uncultured Melioribacter sp.
TGATGAACTTTCGCCATACATAAATCATTCAATCGTCCTATACGATTTGAAGAATCCGGAGAATAAATTAGCAAGGACTAATTTGGGAATAAATTGGGCAGTATCTCAAAATCTGTTCTTAAAAAGCGAAATTCAGTTTCATGAAGCAGAAGAGACGGTCTCAGATGAGAGCTTTAAAGTATTTGTAATAAGTGCTGCATTCACTTTCTAATAATTATGAAATGAAAAAAATAGTAAGCTATACAATATTATTTTTCATAGTGCTATTACTTGATTGCTATGGCCAAACAGTAATTGTTAATAGTTCAAATTCGATGACGAAAATATCTAAATCGGCTTTGCGCAATATATTTCTTGGAAATACAAGCACTTGGGAAAACAGTAAACAAATAATTATTACGGATTATATTGCCGATAGCCCGCTTAGAAAAGCATTCAGCGAATATTATTTAAATCTTTCTCCAAAGAAAGTAAGTATGATTTGGATTAAAGCCTCTTTGAGCGGTAAAACGGTTCCGCCAAAAGTATTCCATACTGAAGAGGAGTTAGTAAAGTATGTATCCGAAAATGAAGGAGCTGTAGGATATTTAGAAAATCCAATTAACCTTTCTAAGAATATTAAAATTTTGCAAGTTCAATAATGCGAATGGCTGAATTCAGAAACCGCTTATCGCTTAAACGTATAAGCAATAGATTAATCTTCTTTGTTTCGATTGGTATAATTACTAGTACAATCACGCTGTATCTATTTCTCTCTTCAACCCAACAAAAATTGATTTTTGATTCATTCTATACTTCAACAAAAGGGACACTTGATGCTGCTAAATTAGGAATTGAATTGAGTCATTCGGAAGAAAAGTATGATATGATGCTTCAAGTTTTCAATTGGATCAAAGCAAGAGATCATTTTAGATTTATCTATTTAACGGAAGAAGTTGATGGACAGGAAGAAGTGCTATATCCTATTCAAGAA
>CAZEDR010000202.1:983-6265 GCA_964510975.1 uncultured Melioribacter sp.
TTGCCTTTCCGGAAAAGGAAAGCAAAACATTGTCTTTATTAACAAAACTATACACTACTAAATCGATTCGTGATTCTATATATGTTTTGAAAACAGCATGGAAATCTAAAAATGGCAATGGCCATCTGTACGTAGGATTCTCCACATCGAAGATAAGAGCTTATGAAAAGCAGATTGTTTATGATCTGACTCTGTTTACTATCTTATCGGTTATTCTCGCCGTAATAATTGTTTTCATTGTAACAGCAAGTGTAACAAAGCCGCTCAGTGATTTGAAAAATGTAACTGATAAAATTAGAGATGGCAAAATACACGAAAGAGCTAATGAGATTGTAGGTGGAATCGAAGTATCCTCTGTATCAAAAGCATTTAACAAAATGGTTGATGAGCTATCACGAACTCAAAAAGAACTTTCAAATGAGATATATGAAGCGGCCATTTTTGTGCAGTCAATTCTTCCGGATCAAATTTATTCCGACCTAAGGGTAGAGTGGAGATTTTTACCATCAAGAGATTTAGGTGGAGATGCTTTTGGATATCATTATTTAGACGACAAGCATTTGGCGGTTTACCTTATAGATGTTTCTGGTCATGGAGTGGGTCCAGCTTTACTGTCTGTTTCTGTTATTAACATATTAAGGAATCAGTCCTTAATAGATACTGACTTTTATAATCCAAGTAGTGTGCTTTCTTCACTAAATAATATTTTCCAAATGGATAAAAATGGTGACAAATTTTTTACTGTGTGGTACGGTGTTCTAAACACAAACACTTTGGAGCTTAATTATAGCGCTGCCGGGCATCCGCCGGCTATTCTCTTATCTCAATCGGAAGAAAAAATAATTACCGAGGAACTTCTGCTTAAGAATAATTTCATTGGCTTCTTACCAAACATTTATTTCGAAAGTGCAAAAAAAATACTTCGCAAGAATGATAAACTATTAATTTACAGTGACGGACTATATGAAATTGAACATGAAGATGGGACAGTCTTATCTAAAGAAGATTTCTTAAATGTTTTATGTCATCATCATGATAGTTTGGACTTAATATTAATTGAGTTAAGAAATCTGGAGAAGAATAAACAATTTACAGATGATTGCTCGGTGATTAGTATACAAGTGTGAAAGTTGATTTAACAGATAGAATCTCCTATTTTGCGCCCATGAAAAAGTATGTGCTTCTAATATTCATAGTCGTAGCGTGTTTTCACGATGCGATAGAGTCTAAACTGGATTTGCAAAGCAAAGCCCGCGTAAATTCTGTGAATATTACTATACATAGCCAAATCGATCATACTTTTGAATCAACAACTTCTAAGAATGAGGTTGAAAAATCATTCTTAAACGTTCAGTTAATCTCCGATACTTCTGTTCCAAAAAAACTTCATTTCAAGATTTGGAAACCACCGGTATTAAATTCACCTATTTAGGTTGAGCCAGAGCTGTTAATAATATCTCTTTTTAAGCTCCACTTTTTTTCATAGACTAATTGTTGACAGACGCTACCTAGTTTAAAAATAAAATTTTATTACAAAAAAGGATTGTAGACTTTAATGACCAAAATTCAGCACTGGATTTATTTATTAGTAGGAATTGCATTAACAGCATATTTCGCTTATACCGGTTATGATTATTACAGCACACCTACCGAAGAGAGATTCTTTCACTCAGCGCACACTATTCTTAAACCTAGTGGCTATTTAGGTCATGGTTTAGGAATTATCGGTTCGTTAATGATGCTCATTGGTGTTGCTACATATATGATACGAAAAAGAGTAAAAATGTTTTCTCGTGCCGGTGCGATAAAAAACTGGCTCGAGTTTCACATTTTTCTTTGCAGCATTGGACCATTACTTGTTCTGTTCCATACGGCATTTAAGTTTGGTGGAATTGTAGCAATAAGTTTTTGGTGCATGGTTGCTGTTGTAGTAAGCGGAATTATAGGGCGATTTATATATGTACAGATTCCGCGTACAATTCAAGGAAACGAATATTCGCTGGATGAATTAAAAGCTGTTAATCAATCATATGGAGACAAGCTAAGAAATGATTTCAAATTGGATAATTCTCTTATCCAGAAATTGGAATATTTTACTTCGCTAAAGGTTTATAAATCTGCAACACTCTTCACAATAATTCCGTTAACAATAAAGGATCATTTTGCAAATCGTAAAGTTCTTAAAGAACTAAAGATGGAGTTGAAAAAAGAAAATATTTCCAAAAAATCTATCAAGAAAATTTCGGCAGTATGTAATGCAAAATTAGTTTTATCACGCCGTACAAGTCTGCTTCATTCTGTTCACGAAATGTTTAGGTACTGGCACATTATCCACCTTCCCTTTGCCATTGTGATGTTAGTAATAATGATTCTTCACGTTGGAATAACAGTAGCATTTGGCTACCGTTGGATATTCTAAAGGTAAATTCTTGGAAGTATTAATTGAAAATATCGTTACATATTCTGTTGTTATCTTATTAATCTTTCTGCTTGTTTATTCCCAGATGAAGAAAGGGAAGAAGCAATCAAAGAAAGTAAAAGAGAAGATAGAGCGAGCTAAAGAACTTGGATTTCACGAACCCGTTTCGTTACACCCCGTGGTTAACCTTGATATCTGCATTGGTAGCGGATCGTGTGTTGCTGCTTGTCCCGAAAAAGATATTCTCGGATTGATTGATGGAAAAGCTGCAACAATTAATGCTTCCCGCTGTGTTGGGCATGGTGCGTGCTTTCATTCATGCCCGATAAATGCTATCACACTTGTAATAGGCACAGAAAAACGTGGGGTTGATTTACCGCATGTCAGCCAAGATTTCGAAACAAATGTAAAAGGAATTTATATAGCTGGCGAACTTGGCGGTATGGGCTTAATAAAAAATGCCGTAACACAAGGTGCGCAAGCAATTGAAAATATTTCTAAAAATTTATCTCGTTCAAAATCGTCGGAATATGATGTTGTTATTATCGGTGCCGGTCCGGCCGGTATATCTGCTTCACTTGCTTGTAAGGAAAAAAATCTAAGAGCAATTACAATTGAACAGGATAGTTTAGGAGGAACTGTATATTCATTTCCCCGAAAGAAAATTATTATGACTGCACCGATGCATCTTCCTTTGCATGGAAAAGTAAAGTACACTGAAATAACTAAACCGGAACTACTTGATCTTTGGAATGAAGTGTTATCTAAAAACAATATTACAATCAACGAAAATGAAAAAGTATTATCCATTGATAAGCATGAAGATCATTTTGCAGTTCAGACTAGCAGTCGTTCTGTAAATACAAATTCAGTTCTTCTTGCGATTGGAAGACGTGGTTCTCCGCGAAAGCTTGGCGTTAAGGGAGAAGCAATAGAAAAAGTATCTTATAGATTAATTGAACCGGAATTAATAAATAACCAACACGTTTTAGTTGTTGGCGGCGGCGATTCAGCAATTGAAGCCGCTTTAGCATTAATGGAAGGCAATAATATAATTACTCTTTCGTACAGAGGTGAATCATTCTCCCGTATTAAACCAAAGAACTTTGAAAATATTAAGAAAGCTGAATCGGAAAAGAAGATTGATGTTGTGTTCAAATCTAATGTTACAGATATTACTGAAAAGTCTGTTACGATTGCTCTCGAAAATGACGGTGTGCATTTCGAAAAAAGTTTAATTAATGATTTGATTTTTGTTTTTGTAGGCGGTGAATTACCGAACGAATTCTTAACCAAAGCTGGTATAAGAATTACTAAAAAATACGGAGAGGCGGTATTAAAGCATTAAGACTAATATTATTTGTAATTGTCTCTTTAGGATTTTACGAAGAGTTAATAGCTCAAATTTCTCCCGGCGATTTATCTGCGGCACATTCGAATTTGGAAGGAATGAGCAATTGCACTAAATGCCATAACATTGGGGGACAAGTTAGAAATGCCGAGTGTTTAATATGTCATACAGAAATTACACAGCTTCAAAAAAGTAAAAAAGGGTTTCATTCATCTGCGGATGTAACCGGCAAAAAATGTATTCAGTGCCATAGTGAACATCACGGTAAAACATTTCGCATTGTAAATATTAACACAAAAAGTTTCGACCACTCCAAAACATCTTTCCCGCTTTCCGGCAAACATGCGAAGACGGACTGCTATGAATGTCACACTTCCAAATATATTAATGATGAAAAAATTAAAAAACACAAGGGAACGTTTCTTGGCTTAAGCGCAACTTGTAATTCGTGTCATACTGATGCGCATCAAGGAAGTTTGGGAAATAATTGCGAGAACTGTCATGGAATGGAAAGCTTCAAGCCGGCAGTAAAGTTTAATCATGATAAAGCAAGATTTGTGTTAACCGGTGCGCATCAAAAAGTTGATTGTTCTAAGTGTCATTCAACAATAATTAAGAATGAGCAGAAGTTTCAGCAGTTTAAGGGAATTGAGTTTGCAAATTGCTCTTCATGCCATCAAGATTTTCACAAAGGGAAATTCGGACCGAAATGTAATTCGTGTCACGTTACAGAATCATTCCGTGTAATAACGAACTTAGATAGCTTCGATCATTCTAAGACAAACTACAAACTGCTGGGCAAACACGCTAATGTTGAATGCAAGCAATGCCACACAAGCAGATTGCATGTTAAGCCGAAGTATGAAAAATGTATTGACTGCCATACCGATTATCATAAAGGTGATTTTGTAAAAAATAATTCTGTAACCGATTGCAGAATTTGTCACGATGTTAACGGATTTCAGTTAACTTCATTCTCGATGGAAGAGCATGCAAAAGCTAATTTCAAATTAAGCGGAGCTCATCTTGCTGTGCCTTGTCAAAGTTGTCATTTCAAGAATGATAAGTGGAAATTCAAAATTGAAAAGAAAGAATGCAGCAGTTGTCACAGTGAAGTTCATGGCGGGTCAATTCCTAATGCCTTGTTGAAGAATAATGATTGCCTTGCATGTCACACTACCAATCAGTGGAAGGAAGTAAGCTTCAATCACAGCCTAACAAAGTTTCCATTGCTGGGAAATCATTTGAAGCAAAGCTGTACAAAGTGCCATGTTCGAAATGAGTTCGAAAAAAGAGTAATAATTAGTTTTAAGAAAAAATCAGAATGCGTTGAATGTCACAAAGATATTCATGTCGGGCAGTTCACAAAAAATGGTATTGTTAAATGTGAGAGTTGTCATCAATTTAACAACTGGAAGCCGGAATTATTTGATCATAGCAAAACATCATTTCCACTGGACGGAGCGCATTCTAAAGTAAATTGTTACAAGTGCCACAAGCAAGTTGCTGATG
>CAZEDR010000203.1:0-261 GCA_964510975.1 uncultured Melioribacter sp.
GTGATTATCAAACTTTAGTTTGCGGGCAAGCTTTGTTACATCATCCGGAGTAAAAGTGAGTTTGAGTTTCTTGATTTTCTTTTCCCACATTTCCTTGCCGGTATCGAAAAGCTTTTCTTCTTCCTTATTAAGAAACTTGCGGACGCTGTTTTTAGCTTTATGAGTTTGAAGAAACTGAAGCCAGCTTTTATTTGGTCTTTGGTTTTTAGATGTAATAATTTCAACTTGATCGCCGCTATGAAGAACTGTATCGAGCGGAAC
>CAZEDR010000203.1:271-1906 GCA_964510975.1 uncultured Melioribacter sp.
ATCGGTAAGCGGCGTAAATCACCTTTGGGAGTAAAAACATAAATTTCATCCTGGAACAAGTTTAACTTAAAGCTGGCAATAATTTCTTTGGAAGCTTCATCCTTGGACGCATTCTCGAAAATATCCCGAACCCAGTTTACCCAATCTTCTAAATCTTGATCTTGCGCGGCAACGTGCTCTTTATATTTCCAATGAGCAGCTACACCTTTCTCGGCAATCTCATGCATCTTTCTTGTTCTAATCTGAACTTCGACTAACTTGCCTTCCGGTCCAATTACTGTTGTATGAATTGATTGATAGTTATTCTTCTTTGGAATTGAAATGAAATCTTTGAAGCGGTCGGCAATTGGTTTGTACAATTGGTTTACTATTCCCAAAACATAATAACAATCGTTGGAATCATTGCTCTCAATGATTGCGCGAATAGCAAGCAAATCATAAATATCTTCAAAAGGACGGTTCTGCATTACCATCTTTTTATAAATGCTATAAAGATGTTTCGGCCTCCCGTTTATCTCATACTTCAAGCCATGTTCGTCAATCTGTTCACGAATAGGTTTGGAAAATCTCTGAATAAACCCTTCACGGTCGCGGCGTGTATCTTTTATTTTCTTTGAGAGGTCATCGTAAGCGTCTTTGTTTAGATACTTAAACGCGAGGTCTTCCATTTCCCACTTTAGAATTCCGAGTCCAAAACGGTGAGCGAACGGAGCGTAAATTTCCAAAGTCTCTTTAGCAATTCGTCTTTGCTTTTGCGCCGAAACAAACTCAAGCGTGCGCATGTTGTGAAGACGATCAGCAAACTTTACAAGAATAACACGCACATCTTTAATCATGGAAAGAAGCAGCTTGCGGTAATTTTCCGCTTGTGTTATTTCTTGTCCCTTAAACACACCGCCGATTTTTGTAACGCCATCAACAATTTCGGCTACTTCCATTCCAAATTCTTTGGTGATAAACTCAATACTAATATCGCTGTCTTCAACAACGTCGTGCAAAAGCGCGCTGATTACGGAAATATCATCAAGCGAAATTTCTTTAGCTACAATCATCGCTACTTCATAAGGATGATTGAAGTAAGGCTCACCTGAAGCGCGGAAATCATTTTTGTGTGATTCGTAACTCAACTGGAACGCTTTCTTAATCAGCTCATCGTTTACTAATGGAAGATTGTTCCGGCAATTGACGATCAAATCGTCAAGCATTCTCTGATGTTTTATGCTGAATGTAATTTCCATTGAGTTTCTTTTTTCTTAAAAAGTACCAAAAGTTCTATCGCCGGCATCGCCCAAGCCGGGAAGAATGTAACCAACGTTGCTTAATTCTCTATCCAACGAAGCTGAGTAAATTGGAATATCCGGATGACCATCTTCCATTTTTTTAATTCCTTCCGGCGCGGCAATTAAACACGCAAGCACACAATTGTTTGCACCTTTCTTCTTCAACGAATTGAAAGAAGCTACAGCGCTGCCGCCGGTTGCCAGCATTGGATCAAGAACAATTGTTACAGATTGATCAAGATGCGACGGCGTTTTGTAATAATAATCTATTGGCTGCAAAGTTTTTTCATCACGCTGCAAACCGATATGCCCAACTTTAGCCTCCGGTATCATTTTTAAGAAGGCATCAACCATA
>CAZEDR010000203.1:1916-2521 GCA_964510975.1 uncultured Melioribacter sp.
TTTGTAACTTCAAGCGGTGTTGCAACTTGAATTTCAGTCAGTTCAAACGTCTTTGCAAGTTCAATCGCAATTGCGTAAGAAACTCTGTTAAGCGCCGCACGGAAAGCCGCCGTATCAGTTTCTCTACTGCGCAGAATTGTTACATCTCTTTTAACAAGCGGATTATCAATCAAGTTAAAGTTTTTCATCTTTTTCCTTTATCAAGTTTTTTGCCGAGTAAAGAAAGAATATTAACAAACGGAGATGCCGGCGGTGTGTAATTGTAATTTATCTTTGCAAGTTCACTTACTTTCATTTTATTTTGAATCAATACGCTGATTATATCTGCGTAGCCAATTACTTCGCTGCCGCCAAAAAAGTTTGCGCCAAGAATTCTTTCGCTGCCAAGTTCATAAATAACAGTTCCAAAAGTTGTGCGGGAAGCCGGCATAACTTTTACAAGGTTCTTTGCTTCGGCGCTTACAGTACCAACTCTTAAATTGTTCATCTTGGCTTCATGTGAACTTAAGCCGATGCTTACAAATATATTTTCAAAAATCTTTACGGAAATATTTTTTATTACCGGCTGAGCAAAACTGTTTCCTCCCGCCGCATTCTCTCCGGCG
>CAZEDR010000203.1:2531-2905 GCA_964510975.1 uncultured Melioribacter sp.
TGTATCCAAAATCTTTAGCAAAAGTTGCAAGCGGAATAAACTCATTCCGGTTTGTAATTCTGTTTGTAACTTCAATACAGTCTCCGGCGGCAAAAATATTGGCGTCGCTCGTGCGGAGTTTGGAATCAACTTTCATTCCGCCATGCGAGCCAGTATTAAGCTTTGCAGCTAACGCTAAATCAACATTAGGTTCAAACCCAATGGCTTGAATGACCACGTCAATCTCTTTGCGCCAGCCGTCAATTTCAATACTTTTTACCTGATCACCGGCAAAATGAAATTTAGGCGAAGCAATTCCGCCAAAAAACTCTACACCTTTTTCCAACAGAGTGTCAAGAATTTTTCTTCTCATTTCCGTTTCAGCATTAGGCATC
>CAZEDR010000203.1:2915-3254 GCA_964510975.1 uncultured Melioribacter sp.
ATCGGAAGAATTTCTTTATCAATCAAAATTACTTCGATGTTTAGCAATCGGAGCGCTTCGGTTAATTCCAAACCGATATATCCGCTTCCAACTACTAAAACTTTTTTAGCTTTTTTAAGATTGATATGCTTCTGCAGTACAATCAAATCCGCCACAGTTTTGAAAGTGAAAACATTTAAAATATTTCGCGGGAGTGAATCTAACCGTTTTGCTCGTGAACCGGTTGCAAGAATAAGTTTATCGTATGGAAAATCTATTAGGTGATTGCTTACCAAGTTCCTTACGGAAATTGTTTTAGAAGTTCGGTTTATTTTTTCAACTCTGTGTCTGGTGAGAACC
>CAZEDR010000203.1:3294-6252 GCA_964510975.1 uncultured Melioribacter sp.
AAAAAACACAATCTTTTCGTAGTCGTTAATTACATTGGAAAGCACATAAGGCAGTTCACACGTTCCAGTGGAAATGAAATCACCGGCTTCAAACATTATTACGTTTGCGTTTGGAGCAACACGTTTGGCTTTTGCGGCGGCAGCCGGACCGGCTGCATTTCCGCCAATTACAATAATATTTTTTTGCGGTGTTTGGTATATCACTCGTGCTGTTTCTCTTTATTTACCGCCAAATATAAAGAATTTAGAATTGAGATTTTTCTTAGCAAATAACTGTTCTTCTAATCGAATCTATATTTCTTTTCTATCCAGTATTCCACTTTTTCCCCCTCCATCTTTACTGTCTGCCATCTTGATTTTTTGGCGGCGTCCAATACTTTCTGTAATAATTCAGTATCCATTGAGTTATAGAGAATTTTATGTTCTTGAACTTTGCCATCAGTTCCAATTCTTAATGCAAGAATGATATACCCTTTAGTCTCGTTTGAGTTATCCGGCAAGACTTCCAAAATTTGTCTTGGGACAAATGGTAGTGATTGATAAACCTTTCCCGTTCCAGTACCACTTCCAACTCCATCTCCTTTCCCGCCGCCGCTTCCACTACCGTAACCACTCCCTTCGCTGTTTCCAAATCCTTCTCTATTTGTCGAATCTGGTTTGTTAAGGTTGGTTATCATTCCAAAATCTATTTCATCCGGGTTTGAAGAAGCGACCGGATTAGCAAACAAGGCTTGTGTGTTGTTTGTTGCAGTTGCGTTAGGATTATTGCCCAGACCGGATGAACCGCCAATTCCAAGCCCATCTCCGATAATGTCTTTTGCATCAAGCGCTTGCTGTAAAACTGTAACATTATAAGTGTGTATGTAAATTCTTTCATGCAGAACCGGTTCTTCGCACTTAGGAATTAATAGAAACAAAATAATTATTAAGTGGAGTAGAATACTTCCGGCTATTCCCTTTGCATAGTTACGTTCATATGTTTTTCGCCAGTAAACCATTTATTCTATTACTGCCATATTAATTCCGAATTCATACTAACGGTTTTATTTGCATTTTTATCTTTTATCGTAACAGTTAGAATATAAGTGCCGGTCGGGTAATTATTCATATCAAGTTGTAAATACATTTGCTGATCTGCATTTGGAAGTTTATACTGGGAAGTAAGCGATAATTTTTTCTCGCTTTGCTTTAGCCCAATTGTACTTAATACTGAATCGAAGAACCCCTCTTCTTCCTTTGGCTTTAGAGTAACAGTTTGGTCAAAATTACTTTCCTTATCTGGGGACAAGTTAAGATTATAGATTTCATAATAAAGGTAAAGCGGTGCTTTTGAATTGAATGTATTAGTTACGTTTGGCAAAATTGAATATTCGTAACGCTTGAAAGCTCCGCTTATTTGTTCATCGATTCTAATATCTCTGGAAAGAACTAAATCACTTAATACTAGGTTAGTTGTTTTGAAATTCTGGTTCTTAAATCTGCCGTGATAGGATGCAACTCCCCGGTCTTGCTTTCTTAAAATCTCGAATGTCGCGTTTCCGGCAGTTGGTTTGGTCTTAATTACACAAGTATTGATCAAATGATTATCTACTTGTGAAGTATCTGTAACTGTATTGTTGTATTTAATTTTTTCATTAAAAGAATCATCATAGAGAGAAAAACTTACATCATAACCTTCTGAAAAAGATTTTGGTAATGATAAGGAATCCGCTAAATCAACATCATAGGTTAAATAAACATCAACTTTGGTCTTATTCTTTGATGCAAACTGATAGACTTTATGTTTAAGTTCAAAAGCTGGTCCATTAAACTTTGGGAAATATAAAGTTGGGTCTTTACTATTTTTTGCGTTGATATATTCATAGTTATTCCAACTTAATCTATAAGAACCGCTATTAAACCAATCTTCAAACGCAACAGAAAAGCCGGGTAACTGCCATAGCTCTTGTTTGGCAGCACTTGCATGAATTAGCCTACCACTAGCTGCAACTGAGCTATTGCCACCAATTTGCGGTCTAATTCTCATTCGATATAACGGCTCGCCATATCTAACAACAATTACACCTCTGTCAGTCTTCCAACCCACTAAATTTCTTAGCGGTTCGGCAAAATTCAAGTTTGCATATGCAACTCTACTATAATGTTCAAGCAAACGCTCGTTATATTTTGTCATTCTCAGTGGATCTTTTTCATTCCAATAGTCTGAAATGTATTCTTTTATTTCGGATTCGGTTTTTAGTCCGAGCTTTTCAATCTCTTTGCTTAAAATCATCTTCACTGAATTATAAGTATAATCTTCATATTCATACTTAGACATATCTGCAAGCGCTTTAGAATAATTTTCGTAACTCTTCTGAAAATTATCTGTATGATAATAAACTAAACCAAGGGCTAGAAAAACATCTTTATCGGCTTTATTAAGCTTTACCATTCGCTCTAAATGCTTAATAGAAAATTGAGGTCTATTATTTTTTTCATAGAATAAGCCAACTTTCAAACATAAATTGTAATCGGTAGAGTCTATTCTTAAAGCTCTTTCGTAATATTTTACAGCTTCAACGTAATCTTCATCTGCCCACTTCTGCAATGGAGCTAAAGTTGCTCCTAAATTTCTGTAAGATTTGTCCCATTCTTGAAACTCTCTGGCGCTAAACTCTGCAAGATTTAGTAACGCGGGTATTTGAGTGCTGTCTATTTCTAAAATTTCCTTCCAGATATCAAGCGACTTGAAACGTGAAAAACTCTGGCAGAGATTAGCATAGAAATATCTATACTCAATATTCTTTTCATCTTTGGCTACTGCGTCATAGGCACATTCGAACGCTTGATTTCTCATCGAGTAAGAATTTTGAGTCCAGTAAAACTTAGCCAATTCAAAGTAAGAAGCTGCATCACCTTTTTCTCTAACAGCGCCCCGTAGTGCCGAAAGTTTTAGCTCGAAAGTATCTACTTCAGATG
>CAZEDR010000204.1:0-6236 GCA_964510975.1 uncultured Melioribacter sp.
ACATAAGAGGGGCGAACTAAAACCGGATAACCAACCTCGTTGGCAAATTTTAGAGCATCTTTAATTGTGTTAAGATTACTCCATGCAGGCTGGCCAATTTCAAGTTCATCAAGCATTTTAGAGAATTTACTTCTGTCCTCGGCGCGATCAATAGATTGCGGCGAGGTACCTAGAATCTTTATTCCTACTTTGTTTAGCTTGAGCGAAAGATTGTTTGGCGTTTGTCCGCCCATAGAAACAATAACACCCTTCGCTTTTATCGCGTCGTAAATTTCCCAGATTGTTTCTGTTGTAAGTTCCTCAAAGAACAACGCATCACTTTCATCATAATCTGTACTCACTGTTTCCGGGTTGCAGTTAAGCATTACGGTTTTGTATCCGTTCTCTCGTAAAGTTTTGCCTGTGTTAACACAGCACCAGTCAAATTCAACGGAGCTTCCTATTCTGTATGGTCCGCTTCCGAGAATTATGATTGAGTTTTTGAGTTTGAACTCGAAATCATGAGAGTAAGAATTATAGCTGAGATAGAGATAATTTGTTTTTGCCGGATACTCTGCAGCAAGCGTATCGATATGTTGAATAAAAGGATGAATTTTGTGCTTGTCGCGCATCTTGTAAATATCGTGTGCGTCTTTGCCAACTACATTTGCAATTTGTCTGTCTGAAAAACCATGCTGCTTAGCGTGAAGCAATAATTCTTTTGAAATTTTACCTTTTGTTTCAGCAACGCTTTTTTCAATCTCCACAATGTTCTGAATCTTGTATAAGAACCATTTGTTAATGTGGGTTAAGGTATGAACCCAGTCAATTGAATATCCTTGTTTAAGTGCTTGAACAACAGCGAACATTCTTTCTTCTGTAGGGTTTTCAAGCGCTTCTTTCAATTCGTCAAATTCAACTTTTGTGCGGCTCGCTGTCAAACCTTCCACACCAATATCCAGCATGCGCATTGCTTTTTGAATAGCTTCTTCAAATTTTCTTCCGATAGCCATTACTTCACCAACGGATTTCATCGAAGAACCAAGCTTGCGTTTTACAAGGCGGAATTTTTTCAAATCCCAGCGGGGAACTTTAATAACAATGTAATCTAGAGCGGGTTCGAAAAATGCTTTTGTTGTTTTTGTGATTGAGTTTGGCAATTCATGTAGACCGTAACCGAGAGCAAGTTTTGCAGCTACAAACGCAAGTGGATATCCGGTTGCTTTGGAAGCGAGCGCGGAACTTCTGCTCAAGCGTGCGTTTACTTCAATTACACGATAATCTTGCGAATGAGGATCGAGTGCATATTGAATGTTACATTCACCAACAATTCCTAAGTGGCGGATTGTTTTAATTGCAATCTCGCGCAGCATGTGAAATTCGTTGTTGGTTAAAGTTTGGCTTGGCGCAACTACAATGCTTTCTCCGGTGTGAATTCCCATCGGATCAATATTTTCCATGTTGCAAACTGTTATGCAATTATCAAATCTATCGCGTACAACTTCGTATTCAATTTCTTTCCAGCCCTCAAGATATTCTTCAACTAAAATTTGTGCGGAGTAATTGAGAGCTTTAGTAGCAAGCTTTTTTAACTCAGCTTTATTGCGGCAAACGCCGGAACCAAGTCCGCCAAGTGCGTAAGCAATTCTGATGATTACCGGATATTCAATTTCTTCTGCAAACTCAATTGCTTCTTCAAGCGAAGTAACAGCTTTGCTTTGAGGAAACTTAACATCAATCTCCGAAAGTTTGTTGCAGAATAATTGGCGGTCTTCAGTGTTTTCGATTGCATCAATCTGGGTGCCGAGAACTTTTACGTTATATTTTTTTAGAATTCCTTCGCGGTGAAGCGCAAGTCCGCAGTTAAGTGCAGTCTGCCCGCCAAAACCAAGAATAATTCCATCCGGTTTTTCTTTTGCAATTACCTTTTCAACATAGTTCGTGTTGATTGGAAGAAGGTAAACTTTGTCTGCTAAGTAATCCGATGTTTGAATTGTTGCAATATTCGGATTGATGAGAATAGTATATATACCTTCTTCTTTAAGAGCTTTTATTGCTTGTGAACCGGAGTAATCAAACTCGCCGGCTTCGCCAATTTTTAGAGCTGAGCTTCCAATTATTAATACTTTTTTGAATTTCACTTTACGTCCTTCAAGAATTCGTCAAAAATAAATCCAGTGTCCACCGGTCCCGGTGCAGCTTCGGGATGAAATTGTACGCTGCGGAATGGCAATTTTTCGTGTCTCATTCCTTCGTTGGAATAATCATTTAAGTTCTCAAACCAAGGTTGAAATCCGCGCGGTAACGATTTTGTATCAACAGCAAAACTGTGATTCTGAGAAGTAACATAGCATTTATTTCCACCTACTTCTTTAACCGGCTGGTTCTGACTGCGGTGGCCATATTTTAATTTGTATGTTTTGGCACCGGCAGCAAGCGACAAAATTTGATGCCCCATGCAAATGCCTAGTGTTGGAACTTGTTTCTGTATTAACTTTTTTGCTGTTGCAACAAGCTGTTTATAAACTATTGGGTTTCCCGGACCGTTAGATAGTAATGCTCCATCATATTCTTCTTTATCAACATTATAATCGTATGGAACGCGGAGAACGGAAACATTTCTGTCAATCAAATTTTGAAGGATACTTTTTTTGCATCCGCAGTCAATTAACAGAATTCTTTTTTTACCGGAACCATGGTGTTCTACTTGCTGAACTGTTACTTTGGAAATGAGATTATCTACATCGGGATTGTAGTATTCAATTTTATGTTTATCTACTTCAATCTTGCCAAGCATTGTCCCCTGCTCGCGTAAAATTTTTGTTAAGCGGCGGGTATCTATTCCATAAATTCCCGGTACGCCAAATTCTTTCAGCCATTCATCCAAACTTTGGAAAGCATTCCAATGGCTGTACTTTTCAGATTCTTCAGAAACTATTAGCGCTTGAATTTGTACACGGTCCGATTCAAAAAACTTCTGAAGTTCTGAAACATCATCCATCTCCGGAATTCCGTAATTACCGATTAATGGATAAGTCATTACAAGAATCTGACCTTTGTAAGATGGATCTGTTAAAGTCTCCGGGTAACCAACCATTCCGGTGTTAAACACAACCTCTCCGGCAACGGAGCGCTGAGCACCAAAAAGTTTCCCTTCAAAAATATTTCCATCTTTCAATACAAGTCTTGCGGTTGGTTTTGCTGTGAGGGTGTTTTTATCCAATTCCTATCTGGCTCCAATTCTTTGTGATTATTAAGGGCGGGAGGATTCTCAAAAAAGCCTTACAAAGGTAAAAAAAAATGGCTGTCGTTCAAAAACATAAAAGCGATTGTGAATAATTATACAAAAATTTTTCGGGTGATATTCCTCACTGCCCAAAAACGAACTAAATTCTATTTTTTCGGCGCAAATGTAGGCCGTCCTGGCTGGAAAATTCCTACATTGGTGAGGGCAAAAGGGAGCGAAGTACCGCTCCCTTTTGTATTTTATAGCAACAGTTTCAGAAAGCTATGCTCAAATCATTATCGTTTTTAATGTTTCTTCTTTTTTTTGCTGCGTGCAGTTCAACAGTTCGTTATCAAAAGGTGAGATATGAAACTGATCGGAAAGAGAATGAGGAAATAATTAATGATGATAAAAGTGAATCCGAAGTTGAAGTTACCGAAGATGAAGTTTTGGAAACTCAAACCGGGGTTGCTTCTTTTTACGCCGATAAATATGATGGCCTTCCAACTTACAGCGGTGAAATTTACGATATGAACGGACTTTCGGCTGCTCATCCTTCTTACAGAATGGGAACGATAGTACGTGTAACTAACCTTTACAACAAGAAAACGGTTACAATTCCAATAAACGACAGAATGCCTTTCCGCCCCGACCGTATAATAGACTTATCTTACGGTGTGGCAATTGCTCTAGAAATGGTTACTGCCGGAATAGTTGATGTTAAGGTTGAAGTGTTGAAGTGGGGAGAAGGGAGAAAATAGCTAGCCGATCTGCGAATCCTATATTTGTTTTTCACATCTAATAGTACAAATCGCGAAGGATTTATAATTACCAAGAAAGGAGTGTTTTGAAAATAGATAAAGCATTTTTGCTGAAGCGTGTACTTCCGGTTTTTGCCGGTGCGACGCTCGGCTACGCTTACTATTATTTTATTGGATGTACTTCCGGTTCGTGCCCTATTACAAGCAATCCGTGGATTTCTACTATTTATGGCGGAGTTGCTGGATTTATAATTTCATTTCCATCAAAGAAAAAAGCTGATGATAACGCGCCAAACTGAAATAGAAGATTTGGTTAAGCTTTTACCGGAAGCTGTTGCATATCTTAGCGATAAGGGAATAAGATGTTTGCGTTGCGGTGAACCAATTTGGGGCACGCTGGAAGACGCTTCCAAGGAAAAAGGTTTTTCCGATGAACAAATTTCAATGTTCGAAGAGGAACTTAATCAGAAGTTGATGTGTAAGTCGTTATAAATTTTGTACTCAATAAGAAATTACTATTTTTAAACAGATTAATTAGAGGATGTAATGAGCCAAAATAAAAACAAAAAAACAACACCGGTATTGACCAAACAACATAGAAGCAGAATTTATACGGGAATATTTTTTGCAGTAGTTATTCTTCTTTTCGGTTTCAATAATGCAGATTATCTCTTCGGCGGTGAAGAACCGAACGGACCATATCCACCAAACTACGTTCCGGCTGGCGAACAGAAAACTGTTCAAGCTCCGGATTTTGAATTACCTACAACAGATGGAAAGAAATTCAAACTTTCCAGCTTAAAAGGAAAAGTAGTAATTGTTGATTTCTGGGCAACCTGGTGTCCACCTTGCCGTAAGGGAATCCCGGATTTAGTAGAACTAAAAAAGAAATACGGACAGAAAGGATTTGAAGTTGTGGGAATTTCGTTAGATGGACCACAAACCAAGGGCGATGTTGTCCCGTTTATTAAAGACTATGGAATTAACTATCCGGTTGTTTACGGCAATGAAGCAGTTACAATCAACTATGGTGGTGTTCAATCAATTCCAACAGCTTTTGTAATTGATAAGCAAGGTAAGATTGTTGCAAGCTATGTTGGATTAAGAGGAAAAGAAGTTTACGAAGAGCAAATTAAGAAGCTTTTATAAGATCAGATTAAGATTAAGAGCATGAGCAAGAATTTTATCTCATGCTCTTGCTCTTATTCATGTTCTGCTTCACTAGTGTTCAAAATCTTGATGTAAATTATTTTTCACTTCTAAGTAATCGCCAAGTCTCTGCAAAACATCCCAAGAATAAATTCCAAAATCGTAACCATCTTTCCATCTAATCTGAATTGCGTAGTTTCCAACCATATCAATTTTTTCAATTTCGTATGCTTGAGGAGTTAATGGCTGTTTAGGCGGCGGAGCGTAATGCTTCCAAAGAATGGTTTCACCTTTGTTTCCCGCGTCCGGTGATTCATCGCGTAAAAATTTTAGATCGAAAATGTGAGTTCTACCGTTATCCCAAACTATTTCTAAACTTTCTTGTTTATGCAACTTAATTTTTGTTGGTGAAGCCATTAATACCTCGATTTTTTCTGGAAGCTGGATATTAGATACTTGATACTAGTTTCTTGATTCTGGATAAATGATACAAAAAATGATGTGTAAATATCAATCAACTTTGGTGCAAGTACAAATGTAAAGACTCGCAGTTTAGCGGGGCGAGTCTTTGTGAAAATCCGTTGCCAGTATCTAGAATCGAGCATCCGGCAACCAGCTTACATTTTGTACCGTAATCCAGCGTACATCATTCTACCGTTAACCGGTCCCCAAATCATTGAAGCATCAAAATAATTTCCATGTGGATGAAGCGGATCAATGATTGGATTATCTTGCTTGAAGCCAAGTAAGTTTTCAATTCCAAGGTAAAGATCAAATCCCAAGTAGAACGACCTGGTAACTTGCAGATTTACTACAGCAAAACTTGGCGAATTTTCTCTCGCCCGAAGATTAACCGGATTCGCTTCCGTAGACGGCAAACGCTTTGGACCAAACCATTGAACGGTTAAGTCGTAAGTCATTTGCGGATCGTCTTTAGCTTCGCGCAAAGTTGAGTATGCAAGATTTAACAAAACACGATTCTTGGATGTATATGGACGGTCTTGCATTTCACCGCCAATTTCTTGTTTCACATCCATGTATCTGTAAGCAATTCGTGTATCAAGTCTTTCAATTACCGGATAATTCAATTCTACTTGTACGCTGTTGGAGTAACTTCCGTT
>CAZEDR010000205.1:0-6193 GCA_964510975.1 uncultured Melioribacter sp.
GGCTAACTGTTATGGTTGCACCACTATTTGGTGATGATTTTACGGTTAATGTTTTAACTGGATTAGAATCATCATAAACAGCCTCAGCTACATGATCTTTATCAGTTCCTATTCCATAGGTTAAATTTGGTTCATAATACTCTCCATTATCCCTCATCCAATAAAGGAACGATTTACCATTATAAGTTTGGGGTGCTGTTAAATAAACACCAGTTCCTTGGGAATAAGTTCTCGTAAATGGTGTAGTTCCATTTGAAGAGCCATTTTTATCGGCCGGGGAAACTGTTATTGGGACATTACTTAGATTAGATTTAATTGTAATTGTTGAATTTGATGTACTATTGGTAACTGTGTAGGAAAAATCATCTATATATGCAATAGAACCAGATGATTCTGAAGATTGAATTCTTATCTTACTTATAGAGTTACTGACCTCATAATAATTAAACTGATTCGCTTTAATTACATCGTTAACATAAACATCATATTTATTGGTCGATAAGTTATAACGAATAGTTATTTTGTACCATGTATTAATTGAATAAGTAGAGTAAATAGTTTTTGCTGTCGTACCATCATAGGCTGAAATATTCCCATGCCAATCAAAAAAAACTTCTGCTAGAACCGAAAGACTACTATTCGTTAAGGCTATAATTGCGCTATTTTTTGAATTTTGGGAAACATATACATAAGAGTTTAGTTCAAAGCTCCCAGCGAACACGGTATTAAAACTCTTAATTATACTATAGCTGTTTGTTCCTTTCATTGACCTGCTGCCAGCGTGAACCGGCGAAGAAACAATAGTTGCCCCACCGCTAGTTGTCCAGCCTCCAGTAGTGAAATTACCAGACTCAAATCCATCCGAGAAAGTTTGTGCTTCTAACGAAATACTAAAAAGTATAAACAGAAAAAAAACTGTTTTCATATTCACTCCTTTTCTTTGAATGATAAACGGGTTAACTTGTTGAAGATTAATTCCGTGAAGAACCACCTTCAATAAAAGTAGTCTGAGCAAATAGGAGTGTATGCAGAAAATATACCAGGAAGCTTAAGAATAATATAACAGCTTCATTTAATAATAGAGGAGAAATACTCCGTTATGGATGAGTCATCTTTTCTCAAAAATTCAAACTTTTGTTTCATAAAATCGGTGGGTTTTACAGAGAAATTAAACGTGGACTTATCAAATGTTACATCTACGCCCTCGTATGTAGAACTATTATCATAAGCATAGAAAATTGAGAAGCTATTTTTATCTTCTATAATCAGATTTAGAAACCTTGGTTTGTTATTATACTTAGCGTCTAACTCTTTTGAGTCGATGGTCATCTCCTTTATTACGGCTTCATCATTAGCATCAGAGAAAATTTGTTGATCTTTTCGATTCATTTTTAATGGGTCAAAAATTACAAACGATGCTTTTTCTACTTTATCATCAGCACCACATAGAAAAATTTCTTTTTTCCCATCGTTATTAATATCTATTTCATTCATCCCCCAAAAATGACCATAATGCCAATATTCACCCACAAGGATTCCTTTATCATCAAACTTTGAAAGCAAATAGGGAGAATTACGATGCCGCGCCCCAACAAAAATTTCCTTTTTACCATCTCCATCAAAATCATCAACTAAAATTCCCTGTAGTACTGGGAAATCTGAAATGTAATTTTCCCCATTATAAATTATGTCTCTTCCAACTTTTCTACTAAATTTAAGTATCCCGGATTCATCAAAAACTTTTAGGTAGTTCGGCTCGTTGATATTATTAATGTTTGGTACTATGGTAACTACTTCCATTTTACCATCTTTATCCAAATCGGTTAGGACAGAATACTTTATTTTGTATAGGCTTTCTAATTTCATAATACTATCCCAAAATGTATAGTGAAGTCCGTATAATTTTTCATTCTTCTTATTAAATACTTCTAAAATGCTATGTGCTTCATCATATTCAAAATAATTGGGTTTTGTATCCCGGAATATGTATTGCCAGTTGAACGCAAATGCTATAATTAAAGCTGCGGCAATTAATGATGTACCAGCCACAATAGGTTTATGTAATGCGAAATAGTATAGTTTTTGAGGGAATGAATGGGGCAACGGGGAAAGAATAGACTGTTTTGAAGATTTTGATATTTGTGGTCTTGATAAAATTAAAGATTCCGTTTTCCCTTCGCTTAAAAGAGATTTCTCACCTTCGGCTATTTCGTAGAATTCTTTTATTTCTTCATATAGTTCGCGGCAGCTAAAACATTCTTTGAGATGAGTACTTATATCTTCAGAATATGTTTTAACTATCTCGTTTTGAAGATAGAAGAGTGATAATTCTTTTTCGCTATAATGTTTCATAAACAAATAGTCTAATCAATAAATGGTTAATGCAGAAATTAATAAAGCAATTCTTTCAAATTACTCTCTATATGTTTTTTTGCTAGTTTCGTCATATACTCAAAATAAACACGATGATGCCTACGATACTCTTCATGAGTAATGGTAGGCATGTGGTTCTTCAAATAATCATAATGTGAAAGATCATGCCCATCTGTAAAAATATAGGTTCGTTCAACAAATTCATTTAAAGCGTTGTAGAAACCAGAAAACTCTATTTCATCAAGCTTGTTCTTAACTACATATTTAAGGTGCAATTCTTCTTTCAGTTCTACTAAACTCGAATTAACTATTGACCGCACATCTATATCATGCAAATCTTCGTCGAGTTGGAACAATGTCTGGAAACTATCGTTATGCCTTGATACAATTCTTTTAATAATAAAAGCAACATCCATAAGCGAGTAAAATTTTCTATACTCACTCTGATGTAATGTTGTAAAAATAGTTTCGAGGTAATCTATAACTTTATTGCTTCTAGCATTTCCAAAGTGAAATTCTTTCTCTAAACTATCTATAGGATAAACACCTTTTGATTCATCTAGATCTGTTGTATGATCACCGATATATAAATCTCCAAATCTGTTGAACAGATAAAATCTATTGGACTTTTTGACCGCTATTTTAAGGTTACGAATGACCTTAGCGAGAAATGGGTCTCTATCGCGATATAAACGAATTATTCCATCGTTTAGTTTAGAAAAGATAATTGTACGAAACTCATCAAGAATTTCCTCATCGGAAAGTTTATCGATATTTCTTTCTTCGGTGAAGTATTCTGCAATTTCAAAAAACTTATTTTCTTCGTCTCTTTGGAAAAGTTCGGCGATGAAATCCAGTGCAATAGATGAAATATTATGTGGATAAATTTCAATATTCCCCGGATGCTTACGAATTATTTGCAGCAGACGAATTGTTCCAAACTGCTGTGCTGCTTTAATTATAAGTGCAACATCATGGTCCCGAGCAGTACCATTAACTAAAGATTTAAGTGAAGGTATTAAGTATTTAATAACATTTAGAGACAAAATCTTTCTGATTTTTTTGGCAAAATAGAATACAATAAGTGATTTTACAAGTATCAGTTTTCCAGATGTCTTCAATTGTAACTATAACCAAACCTTTCTATTTTGCAGCCGTCTTAAATGATGGAGAATAATACCCGTGGATGCTAAAATGACTAGAAATCTGAACCATCACAAATATTGGATTTTAGCGGCAGTCGTTTTGTTGATTGCTCTCGCTTCTGCATATCTATCCTCTTCATACCAAGAAACCACAATGAATACGACTCGCCCGGAAGCAATCAAAATTGCGAAGGAGTTTTTGGCTAAAAAAAGTATTAATACAAACGAATTCCAAAGCGAGGCTTTTATTGATGATTATATGGTTCAGAACCGATATTTGATTAAAAAGTTAGGCGATGAGAAATATTCAGAGTTCCTTAAGCACGCAGATTTTCCTCTAAGAAGATGGAATGTAATGTTTCATCAAAATTTGAGCAAAGAAATTCCTCAGTATAATTACTTTGTCGAAGTTGGTTCAAACGGTGAAGTAAACGGCTTCAAATATGTTATTCCAGATACTACAACTTTACCTTCGCTAAATGAAGTTGAATCACTTGCCCTAGCAAAGAAATTCTTGGCTGATGAACGAAAAATTGATACTACTAAATTTGCCTACAAGGAAAGCAAGCAAGATAATTTTAAGAACCGAATCGATCACTTAATCCGGTTTGACAAATATGTACCCGAATTGAATGCTAAAGTTGAAATTCAAGTTTACGTTAAGGGAAATCAAATTGGCGGCTTCTATAGCTACCTTGAAGTACCGCAAGAGTATAAAGAGTTTTTTAACGCCGGAGAATATTTATTCGGAACAGTCTCGGCAATCCTAGTTGTATTCCTAATGTTCGTAGCTTTCTTTTTCTATCTGAAAAAGTACCATCAGGGCGAAGTTTGGATGAGCGTTGGCAGAAATTTGTTTATCATTTATTTCTTAATGACTCTACTTTCCTTAGCAAATTATTGGCCCGGTCTTGGACAAGGATTATCGATAGGTAATCTTGCTTTCTTAAACACAAAAATAATTCTTGTATTAACTAACGGATTAATTGTTTACTTCTTCCTTGCGCTGCTTGTTTTTGCTACATGGTCGGTTGGAGAATCTTACGCGCGAAGCCTTTGGCCCGAAAAACTACGTGGAATAGACAGTTTTATAAACGCACACATTTTCTCAATTCAATCCGGATCTTCGTTAGGAAAAGGCTGGGTTTTAGGAATCGGCGCATCATTCATTTATATAGCTGCGGCAATTTTGCTTAATCAACCATACGCTAATTTATTTATCAACACCAGCAGATCGCTGGAAATTTTTACCGGCTTTGCGCCCGCCGCTTCAGTTGTTCTAGATTCAATGTCTTCGGCAATGATTGCAAGTATTGTTACTGTATTCTTTGTAATCAATATTTCTTACCAAAGATGGAAGAAGAAATGGCTAAGCATAGTTCTTACCGGAGTTGTAACAGTGTTTGCATTTGTTATTTCGGAAACTCCACCATCATTGAATAATTTAACCATTGGTTTGGTTAAAGACTTTCTGTTCGGATGCATAATTGCTTATCTATATTTCAAATTCGATTTGCTAACAATTGCAAGCATGTTTTTTACTTCAGGAATGATTACAAGAAGTCTCGCACTTATTAACTCCGATAATTCATATTTCCAGTTTAACTTTTTACTCATATGTGTCGCATTCTTGATAATTCCGATAATCTACATTGTTAGTCGTTTGCGAAAAGAAGAGTATGTACTGGAAACCTACGGATTGCCTTCGCACGTTCAAAGAATTTCGGAGCGCGAACGTTTGCGTAAAGAATTGGAAATTGCAGCCAAAGTTCAACTCTCTTTGCTTCCCAAAGAAGAACCGAAAATTCCGGGTTATGATATTGCAGCTATCTCCATTCCGGCAATTGAAGCTGGCGGAGACTATTTTGATTTTGTTAAGCTTAGCGGCAGCAAACTTGGCGTTGCTATTGGTGATGTTTCGGGAAAAGGAGTTGGAGCTGCAATTTATATGACTCTTACAAAGGGAATTTTGCAAGCTCATGCTGAAGAAGATACTTCTCCTAAAAATGTTTTAGCAAAAGTTAACCGCTTACTATACAAAACAATTGAAAAGAATTCATTCGTAAGTATGTTCTACGCGATTCTGGATGTTAGCCAGCACAAGATGATTTACTCGCGTGCCGGACATAATCCCGGAATCTTAACTAGCCAGCAGAGCGGCGGAACAAAACTTTTGCTCAGCAAAGGAATGGCTCTCGGATTGGAAGAAGGCCATATTTTTTCAGCAACACTTAACGAAGAAGAATTCGGAATAAATCAAGGTGATGTGTTTGTTCTTTATACAGACGGCTTCACAGAAGCTATGAATGAAAGGCATGAACAGTATGGCGAGGACAGCTTAATTGGTTTAATTGAAAAGAATAGAAATCTCAGTTCAAGAGAGTTAATCAACACGATTCTAAAAGATGTAAATAAATTTGTAGATAATTTTCCGCAACATGACGATATGACGATTGTCGTTGTGAAAAGAATGTAATAGCGTAACAAAATATTTTTACCGGTAATTACAAACACGATTGTGGTTTAACACTATACTTAAAATCGTGTTTGGGTTTCATCACTTTCCACCGAATTGTTTCCTTCCCAAATAGAATTCTCTAGATAGAATAATTAATGACTAAAGTTACGCATAAGTTGAATTTCATTAATCTTCCTTAGTGAAACTTGGTGACTTA
>CAZEDR010000206.1:0-6178 GCA_964510975.1 uncultured Melioribacter sp.
CAAAGGCCCAACTAATCCGGAATATCTTGCCACAGTTGAACAAAGGATAAAAGAATTCTTAGAAAAAAATCCGGGAGTAAAGAGAAGCGAAATTCCATCCGAAATGGTTACGGCTTCCGGCGGCGGATTAGATCCTCATATTTCAGTTCAAGGCGCTATAATTCAAGCAAGAAGAATTGCCAATGTCAGAGACATAAGTGTAGACAAAATTAAAAATCTTATAAACGAACTTAGAGAAAAACCATTGCTAGGTTTATTTGGCACAGAAAAAATAAATGTACTTAAACTGAATATCGCTTTAGATGAATTAAAAAATAATTAGATTTAGTAAAGCCAAAACCTATGGAACCGGAAATATCAATATCGGCAGAACGTTTTCTGAACTTGATTCGCTCTTCTAAGAAGGGGAAGCTGAAAATATATCTTGGAATGGCAGCCGGTGTTGGTAAAACCTACCGGATGCTTCTTGAAGCGAAGGAATTGTTTGAATCAAAAGTTGATGTTGCAATCGGGTATATTGAGACTCACAGCAGAAAGGATACCGTAAAGTTAGTTTCCGGTATCCCGGCTATTTCCAGAAAGAAAATTTTCTATAAAGGTAAATTGCTTGAAGAAATGGATATCGATTCAATACTTCTGCAAAAACCCGAAATAGTTTTGGTTGATGAACTCGCCCACACAAATATTCCCGGCTCTAAAAATGAAAAACGATGGCAGGATGTAGTAGAATTGCTTGATGCCGGAATAAATGTTATTACAACTGTAAATATCCAGCATATAGAGAGTATTAACGAACAAGTAGAAAAAATTACTGGCGTTAAGATAACCGAGCGTGTTCCGGATAGCATATTCCACAGTGCGGAAGAAGTTGTTAATGTAGATTTAACAATAGAAGAATTAATAGACAGACTTAAAGAAGGAAAAATTTACGATACAAAAAAAATCCCGATTGCGCTGGAAAACTTCTTCCAGAAAGAAAAACTGCTGCAATTGCGCGATCTGGCATTAAAGGAAGTATCCAGACAAGTAGAAAGAAAGATAATTAAAGAAATTTCGCTTGAATCCAGAGATAGAATTAATACAATTGTTACTGCGCTTAGTTCTAATTTTGAAGCCGGAAAGAAAATTTTAAGAAGATCATCTAGACTTGCCTCAATTTATAATTCCAAATGGTTTGTTGTTTATGTTCAGACAGAAAAAGAAAGGTCGGATAGGATTGATACTACTGTTCAGCGCCATTTAATAAATAATTTTAAGCTGGCAACCGAGCTTGGTGCTACTGTAGTAGAACTCACTAACGAAAATGTTGCCAAGTCTATTGTTGATTTTGCCAAGCAGAGGGAAGCGGCACTTATAATCATTGGTAAACCTATCTTTTCTATAATGTATAGATTGAAACCCAAGAACTTATTCAGAGAATTATCTTCACTAACTTCAAAAGAAAACATAGACATACTAATGGTGGCTACCGATGAACTCAATAAAAAGTAAAATCACTCTGGGCATAAGCTTTATGTTCACGGTTATTGTAATACTTAGTGTGCTTGGTATTCTATTCATTAATCAGCTATCGCAGAAGGCAAAGGGTACATTAAAAGAAAATTATTATTCAATTGATTACACTATGAATATGACAAACTCATTAAATGAAATTCAGTCAATTATAAAATCAAAATTGATAGAAAAAGGGCTTAAAGAGAATGCACAGCTTTTAATTACTGAAAAAATTAAAAGCTTTGAAGGTGATCAGAAAAAAGAATCGCAGAATATAACCGAGAGAGGAGAAAGGGAGCTAGTTGACGAACTTTATCCTCTGTTTAACGACTTTGTTTTCTATATCAGCAAGCTTAATAACAATCAATCAATGTCTACTGAAGACTTTGAGATGTTAAACAAAAAATATCTGCTGGTTAGAAACAAGATTATGGATATTTATCGGGTAAACATGGAAGCTATCCGTGACAAAACAGAACGACTGCAGACAACGGCTGATGACGTTACTTTATACATGACATTAGTAGCAACAATTAGTATTCTAATAACTGTTTCATTTATTTTTACTTTCCCATCCAGCATTGCCGAACCGATTAAAGAATTAACCGAAAAAATAAAATCCATCAGCGAGCGAAAGTATGATCAGAGACTGGAAATTAAGTCCAAGGACGAACTTGGAGAATTAGCTTCGGCATTCAACAACATGGTGGAAAGACTTGAAACATATGAAGAAAAACATATAGATCAACTGCTTTTTGAGCAAAAGAGATTGGAGACTGTAGTTCAGAATATTGAAGATGGAATTCTATTTATTGATGAAACACAAAAAATTGTTCTCGCCAATAATACTATTCTTCAAATTACCGGACTGAAAGAGGAACAAATTCTTTATAACTACATTCCGGGTGTTTCAGCTAAGAATGATCTTGTTAAAGAGCTATACAAACTTTCCATTTCAAAACTGGCAAACGAAAACACCGATATTAGTCCTTTAAGAATTACACTTGATGGAAAAGAGCACTTCTTTAACGTTGAGGTTGAAGAGATCATCACATATTCGAAGTCATGGAAGAAGGATACTTTTATTGGTACTCTTATATTATTGAGAAACATTACCGAGTATCAAGAAAGAGATAAAGCCAAGACAAATCTGCTTGCTACTGTATCGCACGAATTAAAGACTCCACTTTCATCAATTAATCTTAGTCTAAAACTTCTGGATGATAAAAGGCTCGGCGAATTAAATCCCGAACAAAAAGAAATTATTAATTCTCTTAAACAGCAAAGCAGCCGGCTTTCAAAGGTTATTAAAGAAATTCTGGATTACTCTCAGATAGAGACCGGAAACATTAGACTAAATTTCGCTTCTGTAAAACCGGAAGTAGTAACGGATATTGGAATTACCGCACTTATGATGCAACTTTCCGAAAAGGAAATTGAGCTTAAAACAAATTTGCATAATGATTTATTAGAGATTAATGCCGATCTCGAAAAGTTGGTTTTTGTTTTTATAAACCTCTTGAACAACGCCATAAGGTATTCCAATAGGAGAGGCGAAATTAATATTGATGTTTGCATGGTGAAAAATGAAGTACAATTCTCTATTGCTGATAACGGTCCCGGTATTTCCGAAGATGATATTCAGAGACTGTTTCAGAGATTCACTCAAGTAGGAGAAAAGTATTCACATGGCTGGGGATTAGGTTTAGCAATTTCTAAAGAGTTTGTACTTGCACAAGGTGGAAGAATTTGGGTTGAAAGCACTCTTGGTGCCGGTAGTAAATTCCTTTTTACAATACCCGCAATTAAAAATAAAGCACTAGCGTAGTATAAGTTGAGACGCACTCCAGCCATAGGTAAGTGCAATCGTGTGCGTCCAAATGCGGTTAATAAGAAGGCGCGTTCAACGCGTCTCTTCGTTTAGTAAGAATTATTTTGTAATCTAATTCTGTTACGCGGGAACTTAGTACCTTGACGTAAAACAAAAAATTTGCTTATCATTAAAATGAATTTTGGAATTAGAATGTTGATGAAGAAAAAAATATTAAATCTCGGCCTTATAGTAACTTCTCTTTTCGGATATCTGGAATGGGGAAAGAACAGCAGCATCTTTCTTCTTATAGGTGAGTGGGAAATTCTTAAAAAGATATTTACAAATCCGGCTTCTGTTCTTCACCCATTTGTAGTGCTTCCTTTAATTGGGCAAATCCTATTAGTAGTAACATTATTCCAAAAGGAACCGGGTAAAAAATTAACTTACATCGGGTTTGCTTCCATTGCAATACTCTTTCTACTAATGCTCTTTATTGGAATAATCAGCATCAAGGTAAAGATTCTGGTCTCAACATTACCATTCCTATCTATTGGTGTTTATACAATATTTGAACACAGAAAGAAATAGTCTTTGTTCTATGGGACTAAAAAGGAATACAAGCATTTATGCAAAAATCAATGGAACAATGATTTTAACTTAATAGCACTCCTAGGAGTTAAAATGAAACACCTAAATATTTTTCTTCTTCTAATAATTGCATCACTCATTTTTGTCTCGTGTGATGATTTGCCTTTTGAGCCCGATGTTCAGTTTGTACAGGTAGATTATAAGTATAACTTCAACGATCAGCTGAATACTTTTCAACGCTATTATCAAAAAGATCTGGTAATTGATGGCGCGGTTAGAACAGAACTCTGGCTGAATAAAGAGGAACAAAACAGAATACTTGAAAAGGCGAATGAGATAAACTTTTTCTCGCTGCCAGATTCTATGTTGAACAGAAGTCCGGTTGAGATTTATCCAAATCCGTTACAGTTTTTAAGAATAAAGAATGGGGAAAAGGAAAACACTGTAGTCTGGAACTATATTCTGCCCGCATATCAATTACCGGGATATAGAAAACTGCTTGAACTTGCTGAAGTCATAAGAATAATTGTAGAATCCAAGCCGGAGTATTTAAGACTACCTCAGCGTAACGGCGGGTATGATTAACCTATTCGGCATAAAGCCGATAGAATATTAAATAGCCGCACCACTCAAGGTACGGCTACGGTTGTAGAATAAATCTAATCTAGCTTTAGCAGAAATAGAAAATAATCTCAACTTGGAAGCCAGTTCAAATAATTAAACAGACTTCTATCATCTCAAAGCTTGTTCCAAATCCTCTATCAGATCATTAACGTCTTCAATACCAACAGAAAGGCGTATTAATCTTTCGTTAATTCCTACTTTTTCTTTCAAAACGGGATCCATAGAGGCGTGCGTCATCGTTGCCGGATGACAAATTAAAGATTCAATTCCGCCGAGCGATTCAGCCAGTGAAAAAACTTTTGTTCCTTTTAGAACCTTATTCACTTTTTCAATTGTTCCATTCACTTCAAAAGAAATCATTCCTCCAAAACCGTTTTGCTGTTTCTTTGCAAGCTCATGCTGGGGATGAGTTTCTAAACCCGGATAGTTTACTTTAAGAACGTTTTTATTCTGGGCTAAAAATCTAGCAACAGCATTGGCGTTTTCTTCATGCGCTTTCATTCTGGGAACAAGTGTTTTTATACCGCGAAGCACTAGCCAAGAATCAAAAGGAGCTTCTCCTTGTCCGAGAGCGTTAACAAGATAACTTAGTTTCTCAGCAAGTTCCGGTTTGTTAACAACAATCGCTCCTCCAACTACATCGCTATGTCCATTCAAATACTTTGTTGTAGAGTGAACGACAATGTCGGCGCCTAACTCAAGCGGGCGCTGGTTAACTGGGGAGAGAAATGTATTATCTACTACTGCAAGCAAATTACTTGTGTGTGCAATTTCGCAGATTGTTTGAATGTCGTAAATATTCAAAAGCGGATTGCTTGGCGTTTCAATCCAGACTGCTTTTGTATTTGCTTTTATAGCATTCTTAATTTCTTCATGATTCTTCATATCCACGTAGGAGACTTCAAAACCGAATGTATCGGAATACAGACGAAGAAGACGCTCGGTTCCTCCGTAGCAATCATTTGTACAAATTAAATGATCGCCGCTTTTAAGAAAGTGAAGTGTTACAGCTATTGCTGCCATACCACTTGCAATTACTCTAGCGCAAGTGCCTCCTTCAAGCGCGGCAATGTTTTCTTCCAGCGCTGTTCGTGTCGGATTTCCGGAACGGGTGTAATCGAATCCCTTAGTTGTTCCAATATCTTCAAACCGGAAAGTAGATGTTTGATATATAGGAGTTATGATGCTGTTGTACGCAGTGTCTTTATCTACACCGGCATGTATTGTTTTTGTCTGAAGTTTCATTACTTCTTCCTTTCTATTGTTTAAAATGAAAAACCTCTTCTTGATAGGGAAGAGGTTACATTTTGTGTATCCGTCTTCTCCTCATCTTTCTCCGCGTTGCGGAGTAGGAATTAGCACCTGTCGTTCCCAAAGGAACCGGTTGCTACGGTATCATCGGGCCTATTCCCTCAACCGTTCTAGATAAGCAAAAGAATATGTTTTCTGTTTCTTAAAACTTGACTGCAAAGATAAAATAATAGTATTGAGATGCAATCTGTTTCGATAAATGTTCATCTTAGAGACCTATTGAATACTTTGCCCGTTATGACTTTTATTACACCTTCATTCTCGTCATTAAACATTCTTCCTTTTGTTAAATAAACCCGTTGTGTGAATTAAGTTGTAAACCGTTAAAACGGTTTGGCAAAAAGTTTG
>CAZEDR010000207.1:0-6174 GCA_964510975.1 uncultured Melioribacter sp.
GTGCGCTCCTATATTACAAACGATAAATAAAGAACAAAACAAAATTAAATGCTAATTCACATTTAATGTGCTTAACAACTGATCATTCCATTTTACCATGGTCTTTTTACGAAGTCCGGTAATGTACTCCTCCATTATCGACTTCGACTTTTCTTTTCTCAAAAGTTTTTCCGCCAATTCTTTGGCATCTTCAAATTTATTTACTTCACCTTCTTTTTTTCCCAACAGTTTGAATATACCATACATCTCTTGAATTTTTATGGGACCTAATAGACTACCCTCTTCAGATTTTATTAGTGTATCCTTCAATCCGCCAAACTTAGAAACTTCTGCAAATCCCATTACACCTTTATTCTTTGCAGACCAATCTCTCTTAGAAAACTTTACTGCCAATTCACCGAAATCCGATCCGGATTTAATAGCAATGAATAAGCTATCGGCTAAATCTTTTCTATCAACAATAATTTCCTGCAAGTTAAGTTGATCTTCTTTCTTGAAATAAACGGAGTTCCTAGAATAGAATTTCTTTACTTCACCTTCTGGAAAAATTTTCGCTTCTGCAATCTCTGCCCGTTTATATTTCAGAAATATGTTATTGTTATACTTAGAAACAGTGTTCAGTGCTTCTTCCGATTTGGTGTAACCTTTCTTCTCTGCCAAATTTATTAAAACATCTTGAAGAACAAATCCTTTTATTACGGCATCAAGTGTTTGCAGAGAGTTTATTTTTTCTCTGTGAAAAATTGGAATCTCATTTATACGAGTTACTATTTCTTTTTGCCTATAAGTTCTATTGTTGTACTTAGCCAGTACACCAGAGGATAACTCCTTAGGAGTGGTCTCAATTAATTCTGATGGAGAATATGTCAAATAATCCAATGTTTTGCTAAGCATTTTTTTATCAACGCTTACCTTACCCGGACTAAAATGTTTGCTTATATATTCTCTTTCGGCAATGCCCCGTCTCCTCATTCTTACAACGCGTTCCATGTGTCTCTTTTTGTTAAGAAACTCATTTTCTGTTAATAACGGATGTGGAATTCTTTCTTCAACTTTTATTATGCTGTAACCAAGTTGTGTCTTAATTGGTTCTGAAATTTCTCCCGGTTTTAATGAATAAGCAGCATCTTCAAAGGCCGGGTCCATATCGCCCCAAGAGAAGAAACCAAGATATCCGCCATTATTGCGAAGTGTTGTATCGGAAAAAACTTGTTTAGCTAATGTGTTAAAACTTGCGCCGGTTTGTAAAAGCTGATGAAGATTTTTTGCTTCTTCTTCAGTTTCTGCATAAAGATGTCTTGCAGAGATTTTCATGTTTGTTTTATAAAAAGCATCTCGAAGTTCTGCTTCGGTAACTTTCATCTTTGCATATACTTCTCTGTCTTTTAGAAAAGACAGAATGGTTTGCTTCTCCGCCCACTTTAATTCGCGTTGGTATTCCGGGTTTTCAAAAATACTTTTATTGTCATCGTACTTACGAAGCAACACTTCATTAATCATATTATTAAGAATAGCTCTGCGTGTAACAATATTATCCTTAATTCCGGAGGAAAGAATATAATCTGAATAACGAGCTATAAAATCTGAAGCTAAAATTTTTGTTGCGCCAACTTCCGCAAGAGCATTTTTAGGTAGCGCTAACTGTTGTGAGGGGAATGGCTGGTTGATAAGTATTAAAACGAAGCAAATAAATTTAAATACAGTCTTGTACTGTTTTATCATTTTTACCGTTACAAAAAACCAAATAACAAAAGATCGGAAAAGCAACCCGATTTGAATTCTATTGTCAAAATACTAAATCCTCTCCTTTAAAATCAAATACATAAATGAGTTATCGACCTCCTAACTTTTTATGGCTCACCGGATTATTTACAAATGTATATTACCGTTTAGCATATTCACCGGTGATGAGCGGCTAACCGTTTTTCAAAAATCACGGAAAATAATTTTAGAAAACCACAATCTGTGGTGAAGTACGTCCGAAAAGGAAAACCCCGGTAAATGTAGAACTCAAATTTTAACTACAAGGAATGTCTTATTAAACTAATTGCCATCTTTCAAATTTTTCCTTTGCTCAAATCCATTTCTTCTCCCTTTTCATCCCTATATCGGTTTTGAGGAAATTCTTAATGACATTAACTTTTTCTTTTCTTAGTTTTGTGTAGCAAATAAAGCGAGTCATTTCCACTTCATTGTTTGTTCCTTCCAACTGTTGAATTTGTCGAGAACAGATTCATAACATATAGATCCCATTCTACTACAGATATTATTTTCGAGTATTGAAGACCCATAATTCATCTTTGACTTTGAAGGAGGATACCATGACTCGCTTAAGAGTAGTTCTCCGAATATTTATTTCCTCATTATTATCTATTCAATTATCTCCAACTTATACAATATCACAATCAGAAAATCCATGGGTTGGCGTGTGGAATTCTTCTTATGGTCCAATGACATTATCAGAAGCCAATGGAATAATTTCCGGTAATTATCATAGACCAAATGGCGAGACCGGTTTTATTTCCAATGGTATAGCATCCGGAAATGTACTTACCGGCAGATGGAAGGAGCCCACAACATATGCACCTCCTTATGATGAGGGGGATTTTATTTTCACCTTAAGTGAAGACAAGCTTTCTTTTTCTGGCAAATGGAGATATGATCAAGGCAGTTTTTGGTTTGGATGGATTGGTAGTAAAGGTTTTGGTATTGCTGGTAAAGTTGAGATGTATGATGGTTCCCCGTTCACTGGTTGTGAAGTTGAGCTTATTCAGAATAATCAGACAGCGAAAAAAATGTACACTAATTCCTCCGGAACATTTACCTTTCTAAATATTCAGCCCGGCACTTATCAAGTAGAACCATTTAGTTTAGATTATATATTTAATCCTAAGAGCAGAACGGTTACTTTAGAAACCCAATCAATTTCTGGCATAGATTTTAAAGTAGCAAATACTTTTTACATAACATTATTATATTCTGGTAAATCAATTGCATACGAGCAAGAGATCGATTTGACTGTGGAAATTAAAGATGCGGCCGGAAATTACATTAACGAGCAACACTCAGTTCAGTTTAGCGAAATAAATGCTCATCTCGGTACATTCACTCCTTCCAACGCTCTTGTAACAACCTCCGGTGGGAAAGCTGCAATAAAATACAAAGCCCCATCAAAAGCTCAAGCTGGTACGTTTGGTTATTTATTGATAAGAGCTGAAGATAAAACCATAAACTTCAACACAATCCTTAAAATCCCATTTGATCTCGAAGTATGGGCTGAGCCAAAAGATCCGGCAATTGGCGGTAACTCTAAGATTGCAATAATTCCCGCAGACGAAAATTTCCCGGCTCTTATCTCTGCTAAATGTGTTGATGCTTCAGGAAAAGCCCAAGTTAATGTTCCCATTAAATTCTCGCTTGATATAAATTCTTCAGGTATACTTTATAGTGGCGATCAGAATTCAAAAAACGTTACTGTTAATACAAAAGAAGATGGAATAGCACAGGTTTACTATAAATATATTGGCGCTTATACTGGTACTAAAATTATAGAAGAAGTAACTGTAGAAAACATGAATGATAATAGAGTTGGTGTTGTAAAAATTGAAGTGGGGCTGGGATTGGAGATTTATAAGAAGGAACGATATCAAGCTCAAGGAGGAGTAATTGCATCGGGAATAGGGCAAAATCTTGTGCTATACATACGTTCAATTTTTCATCCGGAAATGGATTTAGAATCGTACAGTTTTTGGGCTGATACTAAAGTATGGAAAGGAAAAGAAATCGGGGTTAATATTTCTGTTGAATGGGCTAATAAACCAAATCCGGAAATATGGGATAAGTTCTTTACTCTTCCTGCCGATGAAGTTTATAAAGGTAAATGTGGAATGGATAGGCTGGGAGAGAAAAATATTTTATACGCATGGGGAACTCCGTGTTATGATATCGGAGAAAATCATATGCTTCCTCAAATCATTCCAAAATCCGAAGGTTCGCATATATATAGAATATCCGCAAAATTTATTGATTCAAATGGTAATAGTGGTAATGAAGAAGTAATGGTACGATATCCTATGCTTGGATTGGAAGTTGACCGTGAAATTTCTGATTTCGAAAATTTTGTTTGTGCTATGTCCCCTTCTTCAAGTCTACAAGCATACTTTTATGAAGGCAGTAAACTCCTCCTTATGTTCAAGGTTTTAGAAGATATTTCATTGTTAGGTGATTGTATTAGCCTTGTTGAAATGACATGTAAGTTTATGCAGGGCGACAAAATCGGGGCACTAAAAATTATTGCAAATGCACTTGGCAGTAAATATATAGATGCAAAGCATGACGAGTTTCTTAAATATCCCATACTTAAAGAAATGAAGGAGAAGGATTATATCATGATATTAACAGGCTGGGCTGCTAAATGGGGAGTAGCTGTCAGTCAGGCATTAGATAGTTATTACAAAGCAGTTGCCGAAGGGGAAAGCTCTAATAAACTAAATAAAACAAATAGTTATATAGATAACGTCAACAAACAAGAATATCAGGATATTATTAATCAATTATTCATATCATTTCTGGCGGGAGCGAAAATAAATGATTTCCGTATTGTGAATGTATTTAACGCCTCTCAATCCAAAGTTACAGACAACACCGGCAAAGAAGCATCATTCATTGATAAAGACTATTCCAATTTAGGTCCAATGATGTTTTATAGCAAAGCCAATGTCTTTTCTTACATTCTTGATGTGAACAGCACTTTCAATTTGGAATTCAAAACAGATAAGAATTTTGCCGTATCTATTTGCGATCCGCTTAAATCTACTTATTCACTTTATAATGTGCCTGCATCTCAATTACTAAAAGGGAAATTAGTAATTAACAATTCGTCAAATCCTCTTCAACTAGATTATGGAGATAACGGTTCGATAGATGAGAATAAAAATCCGGAGATAGTAACACCGGGGACAGTTGTAAATCCATCGGCAGCTAGATATAATCTAGCATGGACTGGAAGCCATACTGGTACAGTATATTGTGTTGAATTTAATCAGAGTGGCGATAGAGTTGTATCTGGAAGTATTGATAAAACGGTTAAAGTATGGAATGCAAGAACTGGAATATTGGAATGGACAGGTAATCATGACAACTATGTGAGAAGATGTCATTTTAGCCTTAACGGTGATAAAGTAGTTTCTGCAAGCGCAGATCAAACTCTAAAAGTGTGGAATGCTACAAATGGAAATCTTCTTTGGCTCGCAACAGATGAAGGTGTTGTTTCAGATGCTAATTTTAGTCCGGATGGAAACAAGGTCATTTCTGGTGGTAGATACCTTACACTTAGGTCGGCATTGAACGGAAGTTTGATTTGGACCAAACAAGACCCAAATCTTTTAGGTAGTTATCACATTACACTTTTTAGTCCCGACAATATTAAGATTGGAGTTGCAACACCATATCAGGTTCACTTACTAGATGCAGCAACAGGAAACTTACTTTGGTCTGGAACTCATGTACAAGGAGTTCAGGATATTTCCTTTAATTCAAATGGGAATAAATTACTATCGGCAGGTTATGACAAAACTGCAAAAGTCTGGAGTACTATCGGCGGAAATACATTACTTGAGTTAAAACATAATGGCTCCGTATATTCAGCCATATTTAGCCCGGACGACAGTAAAATTGCTTCCGGCACATGGTTCGAAAATAGCATTAATCTTTGGGATGCAGTGACAGGAAATTTGATCTGGAGTGTAAATGAAAAAATGCCGGTGGATGATGTAGAATTTTCCCCGGACGGTAAAGAATTAGTTTCTGCTTCCAACGATAGTATTAAAGTTTGGGATGTTGCAACCGGTATTGTATTTTGGAAAGGGTACCATTTTGAGGTTGGTTCTGTGCATTATGCCAAGGATGGAAAGAAAATTGTTTCAAGCGATATGTTTTCTGGTAATGTAAAAGTATGGGAAAAAACTACTACTGGTTTCGAAGAAAAAACAGAGAGTACCCCTACAAATTTTACTTTGTTCCAAAACTACCCTAATCCATTTAATCCGGTAACTACAATCCGTTATCATATAGCGGTCGGTAGCCACGTTACACTTAAGGTATTTGATATTCTTGGAAGAGAAGTAACAACTCCTGTCGATGAATTTAAGCAATCTGGAAATCATTCTACACTCT
>CAZEDR010000208.1:0-6145 GCA_964510975.1 uncultured Melioribacter sp.
CTACCCAGCGAAGACATACAAGTTGGAACAGTAGAAATTGTTGCTCAAAAACCTCTCATACAGAGAGATAACACAAACGCTGTAAGAATTACAACTTCCGAAGATATCGAAGCATTACCTATCAGAGGCGTTGGAGCTATCATCCAGTTAACTGCTGGTGTTGCTACTTATCAAGGTAATATCGTTATTCGTGGCGGTCGTCCTGATGAAGTTGGTTTTTATTTAGATGGAGTTTCTATTAAGAGTCCAATTGCGGCTGGTACTGTTGTTACTTTAAGCCAAGATGTTCTCGAAGAAATTCAAGTACAATCTGGCGGTTATGCTGCTGAGTTTGGAAACGCAAACGCTGGTATCGTTCGTCAACAAATGCGTTCCGGTACAAATCAGTTTAAATTAAGTTACGAATACATTACTGATAACGTTACACTTAAAAGCAAAGCAAACGCTTTTGATGGTAAACAAAGATTAGGTGCTCATTGGTGGGGTTACAACGAACAATCATTTTCTGCAAGCGGACCGGTTCCTTTTGCTCAAGATATTGCAAAATTCTTCTTCAATTTTAATTATGGTTTTAACAGATACGGAAGAAATAACGGAAATCCAGGATGGAACGATCCAATTAATGTTGGCTGGATTAAAGATCCTGTTTCTTTAGATTCTTTTTATTTAGTTCATCCTGGTGGTCCATTTAAGGGTAATTCAACTAATAGGTTTAGTTATGCTGGTACATTAAGTTTAGACCTTAAGCCTTTCTTAGTAAAGTTTTCAGCTAATTATTCATGGAGACCAGAAACCAATGGTGGTCAACAAGGATTAGGCACACTAGCCCAAACAAGAACCGGTACAGTTAATAACTGGGATGGTGTTTATACAGCAAAAATTACTCACGTTGTAACACCTAACTTATACTATGAATTAAATGGCGGTTATTTAAGTTATGGCGGCGAAACTTATGACCAAGCTCTTGGAAAAGATGCTTGGGTATATGGTGATAGCGTTCTTAACGCTCAAGCCGGTTGGGTTTGGACAAGATCTAAAGCTGACTTAAATACATTTACAACCGGTAAATATACAAAAGCAGATAGCAGATACTACTACCAAAGAAATATTAACGTTTGGAATATCGGCTTTACAAGAGATGGTTCTTTACCTGGTGGTGTTAATGGTGGTGTTAATTGGAATAAGAGAACTGGTGTTACTTTATCCGGTGCTTTAAACTATATGTTAGGTAAAGTTCATACCATTAAGTTAGGCGGTTCTTACGAAACATATACAATTCGTAATTATGCATTTGCTGGTGTATCCGATGCTGCAAATAAGCTTTATACATTGAAAAAAACAAAACCAACAGCTAATATTGATTCCTTCAAAGTTGCTAATCAAATTAATACCGGCGTAACTAACTTTGGTTATGACGTATTAGGAAATGAATTTGACGGTGAAGGTTTATATGAAGCAATGAAGCCTATTACTGCTTCAGCTTATATTCAAGATAAAATTGAATATGAAGACATTATATTAAACGTTGGTTTAAGATTTGATTATTATGATACAGATGGCTGGGAATTAGTAGACCCAACTAAACCTGATCTTGGAATTAATTTTGCTGACGGTCAATTGAAAGATGCCGGCTGGCAAAAATCTCCATCTTTCAAGAGCATTAGCCCACGTTTAGGTTTTGCATTCCCGGTAACAGATAAAACAGTATTTCATGCGGAATGGGGCAAGTTTGTTCAAATGCCTGCTTTAAACCAAATGTATGCTGGTTTACATGCTTATGCTAACAATTTACGCGGCGGGTTCTTTATTTCAAACCCAACTGCTTTAGGCTTTAGACCAACAAGAACTACAAACTATCAACTTGGTTTCTCTCAACAATTAGGAGATCATTTCTCTATTGATATCAGCGGTTACTATAAGGATATCAAAGATCAATTAAACTATAGAATCATCAAAGTTGATAAAAACTCACAATTCTCAGATTATGCATCTTTTACTAATGGTGATTTTGCTACTACTAAAGGTGTTGAATTAACATTTAACATGAGAAGATATAAGAACGTATTAATCAATGCTAATGTTGCATTCCAAGATGCTCGCGGAACCGGTTCTAACCCAAGTTCTAACGCTGGTATAGTTGGTTCACCACTTGATGGTGTTACAGTATTTACACCTCAATATATTTCTCCACTAGCATTCGATTATCCAATGCGTGGTAATGTTAATGTTGATTATCGTTTTGGTAATGAATCAGATGTTCCTTCAGTTTTAAGAATGTTTGGTGTTTCTGCACTTGTACGTTTCAGTTCAGGTCACCCATACACACTTGGTACCGGCGGTTTGAATGCTGAAACAGATGCTCGTTTCCGTCAGCCACTTGAAGCTTTAAATACTTCAATGACTCCAAACCAATTGTACTTCGATTTAAGAGTTGATAAGACTTTCCAAATTATGGATAAATTAAGCGCAAACGTTTATGTGTTTGTAATTAACTTATTCAATATTAAGAACGAAACAGATGTATACCTTAAAACTGGTACAGCTTCCGATAACGGAGATATTTATAATCCAGATACAGTAAGCAAAAATATTGCGAATTACGGTTCATTGTACAGAGATGCTGAATTAGCTATCTATAAGTACAATAACTATGCTCAATACAGCGGACCGAGACAAGTAAGATTAGGCTTGAGATTCGAGTTTAATTAATTCGTAAATAATTTGTTTACTCAACAATAAGGAGTGAAAAATGAATAAAAATTTAATTAAGTATTTCATCTACATGCTGGTTTTGGCGCTCCCTTTTGCGTTGTATGCTAAAGGAGGAGATGGCAAAACACAGCTAAGGAAGACGCAGGGTTCCCCTAGCTCTACCAGATTTAACATTAATAATACATCAACTTGGATTTATAATAACGGTTCTTCCGATATTCAACCAAACGGAAACTCCGGTTTTATATTTCCAAAATTTTCTAACAAAGCTCCATTTTTCCAATCTGGTTTCTTATGGGGCGGCAAACTTGATGGTGGTGCAATTAGCGTTAGCGGTTCCGCTTACCGTCAAGGTACACGTCCAGGTAGAATAATTGCTCCAGGACAACGTCAATCTGAAAGCGACAATGACGTTAGAATCTATAGAGTAAGAAGAGATGTACCTGGTTACGCAGATCCATCAAAGATGCTTAACAAAGTTAAAGCTGAAGCTAGAGATGAAGGCGTAACTGGTTCAGAAGTTGTTGCTCAATACATTTTAGATTGGAATGAATGGCCTGCTCAATATGGCGCACCATACGAAGATTTAGATAAAAACGGTGCTTATGATCCGACAAAAGATATTCCAGGTTTTCCTGGCGCAGACCAAACAGTTTGGTTTGTAAATAATGATTTAGATGCTGCTACAATGGACTTTATGTATGGTTCATTACCTGTTGGTATTGAACAACAAGTTACTATTTGGGGTTACAATAAAGCTGGTGACCTTGGTAACATGTTATTCAGAAAGTATTTGATTATCAACAAAAATGCTGCAAAAAAACCTCTTACAGACGCTTATGTAACAATGTGGTCAGATCCAGATAATGGTGATGCCGCGGATGACTATGTTGGTTTAGATACTACTTTAAGCTTGCAATACATTTACAATGCTAAAGCAAGTGATGCTACTTATGGAACAACTCCTCCAGCCGCGGGTTTCGACTTTTTCCAAGGTCCGCGTATTAGAACAAATAAAAATACTGATACAGCAATTTACAAAAATAAAAAATGGCCTAATTTTAAAAACCTACCTGCAACCGGTGCTTACTACTTTGTAAATGCCGGAACTTCTGATTATCAAGATCCTCAACAAGGCGCATCGGCAGGTTCTATTCAGTTTTATAACTTGATGCAAGGAAAAACCAGAAATGGTAATTACTTCCCGGTACCAACGCAAATTACTCCTCGTACAGAAAACGTTACTAAATTTCCGCTTTCTGGTGATCCTGTAACTGGCACCGGTTATATTGATGGTATTGTTAACGTACCTGGTGATAGAAGAATGGGTATGGCTTCGGGTCCTTTTAATTTAGCTTTCGGAGATACTCAAGAAGTTGTAGTTGCTCAAATTTGCGCCGGCGCTAGAGCTGGTATAAGCAATATTAGAGCAATCACTTTGTTGAAGAATGCTGATAAAGAAGCACAAAAAGCATTTGATAACTTTTTCCCAAAACCAACTCCTTTCTTGAATCCTAGTGTTGAAGTTGTTCCTGGTGATCGTCAAGTAGTTCTAAATTGGGGCTCTGATATAGTTTCTGCTAAAACTACAGAATCCTACAAAGATGAGTTTTATTATTTCCAAGGTTATGAAGTTTATCAATTAGCTACTGAAGGTTCTACATTAGAAGATCCATCAACAGTACGTATTGGTACCTATGATATTATTGATGGTCGTACTTCTATAATTGGTGGCGATATTGACCCGGTTAGTTCCGATCCTATTACAAAAGTATATCATTATGGAAAAGACTCCGGACTTCAACGTCAAATAATATTAAACAAGAATTATTTAACAAATGAAAATTTGAACAATGGTTCTAAGTACTTCTATGCTGTAAGAGCCTATGCAATTACAGACTCTGTATTTATTGATACAAAATCTATTACAACAACTTTAGATGTATTAACTGCAATTCCGCAAACACCAGATCCAGGCGTTGTTCTTAAAAGTAAAGCTGGTGATAAGATAGAAGCTGTACATTCTAAAGGCGGTTCTGATGGTAAGGCTTTTGCTATAGTTGTTGATCCTACTAAAGTTACTGGCAAAACATATAAAGTAACATTTAAGGTTGATACTAAAGGCGCTACTTACTGGCAATTAAGTGATGGCAGCAAAATAGTTCTTGATAACCAATATAACCAAGCAGATAATGGCGACTATTTTATAGTTGACGGTTTAATGGTTAAAGTAACTGGTCCAACCGATCTTGGTGTTAAACAAAGCGATTCATTCACAACTTCTGACAAGAAACTTTGGGGTTGGGATATTGCCGGAACACGTAGGTTTACATGGGCTGGCGGCGATCCACAAGGTGCTTTCCACTTAGAATCTTTTGGTAATACAGAAGCGTTAGGCGGACATGGAACATTAGGTTGGTGGCATCCAGGTTCATATTTTACAAGAGGACCAATGAATGATGTTGTTAAAGCAACTGAATTAAAGAATGTTGAATTAAGATTAGCAAAAGTTGATTTTCCTGGTGATTACAATCCTACATTTGATGAAAATGATGTGAACGTTTCTTTTGCTTATAGATATTTAAGATTGGCAAATGCTGCAACTCCTGCTAAACCAGAATTTGCTCCATTTATTATAAGCAAATTAGGATCATACTCATACCAAGACTACAAAAAATCCGTTCCTCTTTCTGCTTGGAATATAGATGACCCTGCTGCTCCAAAACGTCTTGCAGTTGGTCACTTAGAAAACAACGTTGCAGCCGGTTTAGTTGATGGTAAATACTGGCCAGGCAGCAATGCAACTGTAACAGATAATGCAATTACTGTTCGCGAATGGTTATATATATTTGATGAACCATACACAACTACTCCTCTTGATCAAAATATGGGTCAACAAATATTAGCTGGAAATAAATCTACCAATTCAAGAATTATGTTTACAGCTATGTGGAACAGAAGAAACGGATCTAATGCTTGGAGCGCAGCAACAGGTACAGATAAGTTCTTTATTTATCCAAACAAACCAAATAGCACAGCAGATGAATTTACATTCACAGCACCAACAGCAACATTCAGTGCTGAACAAGCAGCTTTAGATGTTGACAAGGTAAATGTTTTCCCTAACCCATATTATGGTGTTAACTCTCAAGAAATTAACAAATATCAAAGATTTGTTACTTTCAACCATTTACCAAAAATGGCCACAATTAGAATATTTAACCTTGCAGGTCAATTAGTAAGAACATTAGATAAGAACACAGATTCTCAGTATCACAGATGGGATCTTAAAAACTTTGATAACTTACCGGTAGCAAGCGGAATGTACGTAGTTCAAGTTGATATGCCGGCTCAAAGTGTAAAGAAAACACTTAAGCTAATTGTTATTCAAGAAACGCAAGTATTAGATAAATTCTAATAAAATTTTAAGGAG
>CAZEDR010000209.1:0-6106 GCA_964510975.1 uncultured Melioribacter sp.
CATAATCACTTACTTTGGAAATCTCTGCAGCAACTTCTTTCTTATCTTCAATTTTGATTCCCAGCAAAGTAGCTCTTTCATCTTCGCGTTTCTTTCTAGCTGCCTCGGCAATTTCGCGTTCGTTTTTACGCACTTCTTGATTCAGCGAAAATTCTTTTTGCTCGCGGGCTTTTTTATAATCGTTTATCTCATCAATCTCTAACTGAAATTCCGGATCTTTCTTCGATCTCAATTCATGTTTCAATTTCAATTCCGGAATGATACTGTTCAAATTCATGTAAGTCGCATAATCGGAAGTTGGAATTTGATCCCAGGCTAATGCGCTAGGTCTTGATTCTTCGCCAAACTCATCAATCTCATAACGCGATGGGAAAAGAATATCCGGCGTAACTCCTTTTCTTTGCGTGCTGCTTCCGTTGATACGATAAAATTTTGCTTGAGTTAATTTTATCTGTCCGGCTTTCTTTCCTTCGGTCCTAATCATCACTCCAAGATCAACCAATTGCTGAACGGTGCCTTTACCCCAAGTTTTTTCACCAAGTATTACTCCTCTTCCGTAATCTTGAATTGCTGCTGCAAAAATCTCCGAAGCAGACGCACTTGAACGATCGACAAGAGTTACCATTGGTCCATCATAATAAATTGTTGGATCCGGATCCCGGTCAACTTCAATTAGCTGACGAGCATCTTTCACTTGTACGACCGGTCCTTCTTTAATGAATAGTCCGGCAAGTTGAATTGCTTCTTGCAAAGAGCCGCCGCCGTTGCCGCGCAAATCCATAACAACGCCGTCAACTTTATCTTCCTTAAATTTCGAGATAATTGATTTAACATCTCTGGTTGTACTTTTATAATCCGGTTTGCCTAAACGCTGGCCTTCAAAATCCGTATAGAATGTTGGAAGCTTTACAACGCCAACCTTAAATTGCTTGCCGCTGTGTTCGAAATCCAGAATTTCACTTTTAGCAGCTTGCTCTTCTAGCTTTATTTGATCGCGCACAAGCTGAATCTCTTTTGCAATGGCGTTATCTCCTTCTTCTTTCTTTAGAATTTGAAGACGAACCAAAGAGCCTTTCTTTCCTCGTATAAGTTGAATAACATCATCCAAGCGCCAGCCTATTACATCTACCATTTCTCCATCTTCGCCTTGAGCAACGCCAACAATTCTGTCTTCTTCTTTAAGCAAATTGCTTTTCGCAACCGGACCGCCGGGAACAACACTTGCAACACTAGTATAATCTCCTTCTTGCCTAAGCTGTGCACCAATTCCTTCGAGTGAGAGCTTCATAGCGATATTGAAATTATCCGAGTTCATCGGAGAGAAATAATCTGTGTGAGGATCGAGCGTTTGGGTGATGGAATTTATATAAATCGAAAATACATCTTCCGCTTCGTACTGAAGAACTACTTTATGAAAATTCTCGTAGCGTTTTAGCAAATCGGTATAAAGTTTTTTAGGCTCTTTTTTGGCGAGCACCATACTCAACGCATCGCTCTTCAAACGCAATCGCCAAACTTCATTTAGCTCATTTTCGGTTTTTGCCCAATCTGCTTTTTCACGATCCGGTTTAAAAGTTTCGTTTACAGAAAAATCAAACTCTGTTTTTAAAGTCTTCTTAACAAACTCAATTCTTTCATTCACTCTTTTCTTAAAGACATTAAAAATTTGAAACGGAACATCTAACGAGCCTTGCCGAATGAAGTCATCAAAAGTAAATCTGTATTTTTCAAATTGCTCAACATCCGATTTATAGAAATAACTTTTAGTTATGTCCATGCTCTTCAGATATTCATCAAAAATAACCGAAGATAAAGAATCGTTAAGCTGCGGTTTTTTGTAATGATAGATAGAGAGCAAATTTAGAATGATTTGCCCTTCCCTCTTATAAAACTCATCGGGAACAATAACTTTAGCTGAATCTATTTTATGATCTTTCTTAAGCACCAGATTTGGATCTTGTGCAAAAGTTGATCCGGCAAACACAAGCAATACCAGCAAAATCGAGAATTTCTTCATTAATACTTCCTTTTTCAATATTCTTATTAACTAATACACATAAAATAAACTTTTGGTTTCATAAATAGCAGAACCGATAGTGCATTTTCTATTCCACGTAAAGATACCGCTTGATCTTTTGTGTAGGTGTTTTTTCAAACGGCACGGGCTGCTCAATAATTCTGTTTATTCGCGAAAACGAATTAACACGAATGTTTACTTGAACAAGGAGATCTGCAAATATTTTTGTGATTATTTCCCGCGCTTTCGATTCGCCAAGTTTCTGAATTCTAAATTCCTTATCGATCTCTTCGTAATTAAGGTAAACTCTTGCAACAAGCTGACCTCCTTTTTCCATGACTAGAGATTCTGAAACATATGGGAATTCATTTATGATTGATTCAATTTCTTCCGGATAAATGTTTTTTCCGTTAGAGCCAATAATAACATTCTTCGATCTGCCCTTTATGTAGAGAAAACCATCCGAATCTATCATGCCAAGATCGCCACTTTTAAACCAGCCGTCCTCGGTAAAAACGGCTTCTGTTTTTTCCGGATCTTTATAATAGCCCTTCATAACATTAGGACCTTTAATTAAAATTTCCCCTTCTCCATTTTTGGTGTCAGGCTCATCAATTTTAACTTGCATCCATAACATCGGTTTGCCTGCTGTCCGCAATCGAACTCCTTCCGGTCCAGTACCGGTAACAAGTGGAGAAGTTTCTGTTAGTCCGTAACCAATTGCATAAGGAAAACCGGCCTCACTCAAAAATTTTTCAACATCGGCAGAAAGCGCCGCTCCGCCGATGCAGAACATTCTCAGTTCTCCGCCAAATGTTTGCGCCAATTTTTTCCCGGCAATTCTATTCAATCTTTTTCTAATTGTTGGAATTTTATAAAGTCCTCTTACAATTGCTTTCTTATTAAATTCCGGCAAAACTCTATTTCTGTAAATTTTTTCTATGATTAGCGGAACTGCAAGCATAACAGTAGGCTTTACTTTTAATAAAGCGGGCAATAATGCTGCCGCAGTAGGCGGCTTATCCAGATAAGTTACGGAAGCACCAACCGCCAGCGGAACAACTAATCCAAGAGTTGATTCCATTGTGTGAAACAAAGGAAGCATAGAAAGCATTCTATCGTTAGAACCCATAACAATCATATCAAGTGTAGACAAAGCATCTGACACCACATTCTTATGTGTTAGCATTACTCCTTTAGAATGCCCCGTCGTGCCGCTTGTATAAAGTATTAGAGCTAGATTATCTTCTTCTACTTCGTCAGGAAGTAAACCAACAAATTTAAATGCGGCTTCCTTAATCTTGGCAAATTCTTTTTTCCCACCCGATATTAATTCTTTTAGCAAATCGTTCTTTGTATCTGGGGGAATAACAGTAAAATCATCTAATAAAATTCTGCTCATCAGCTGATCGTAATCCAAGTCATCAATCTTATTGAAGAATTTTGCGGAAATGAAAATCGCTTTGGATTCTGAATGACGGATTATATGATGAACTTCTTCCGAATGAAATTCAGTCATAATCGGAACGGCAATAGCTCCAATAGTAGTAATAGCAAAATATGCGATTCCCCAGTTAGGCTGGTTCTCGCTCAAAATAGCAACTCTGTCCCCGGCAATAACTCCTTCGCTTTTTAGAAAGCGAATCACTTCATCAACCTTTGCTTTGAGTTCCATGTAGGTTATTTTTGGTTGATCAACAAACGATAACGCCGGCCTTTCCGGGTATTTTTCAACCGCATTGTTTAGAAGACAAAGGAGAGTCTGTTTTTTAAGAGTAATCATGTTTCTCTCTTATTTATTGGGTTTGAAAATAAGTAAACTGAATACTTATTGCTTGATGTTGATTGTCTGAAAGATAGGTCGACGGTTCTTTTAAACCGGATCTACATGAACAAATACTTTATGAACCTCATCAATTTTTTCTAGTGCGAAGCGAACTTTATTTCCAATATCGTGCGAAGCGGAAGTAGATAATTTGCCATCCACTTCCACATGAATTTCTATATGAAATTTATCGCCAACATATAGTGAGCGCAAATCGTTAATTCCCTTTACACCTTCTGTGGCTAATGCAATTTTCTTTACTTCATTATCGAACTCTTTACCGGCAGAAGTGCCCATCAAATAATCTATGTTCTCTCTGGCAACTTCCCAGCCGGATTTGAAAATGAACATAGCTACTAAAATTCCCGCAATACTATCCAGATAGGTCAAATTGAATGCTGCACCAACTACACCAACAAGAGCTATTGAAGAAGCGAGCACATCATTTATGCTATCAACGGATGCAGCTCTAATTGCCGGACTGTTAAACATCTTCGCAATTCCAACTTGGTATCTATTCAACAAAACTTTAGTGATAATAGTGACTATCAAAACAACATAAACGGCGGGAATGGTGTTAATTTCTTTCGGTTCAATGAAACGCTTTACCGATTCTTCAACAATATTAATTCCGACTACAAATGCAAAGACAGAAAGAATGAATGCCGCAATTGGCTGCGCTGCATTATGTCCAAACTGATGTTTCGAATCCGGTTTCTCGCGAGACATTTCGACTGCGATTTTAATTCCAAAGGAAACCAAAACATCGGTAAATGAATTAAGCGCTTCGCCAATAACCGCAATTGAGTTGGAAAGCACACCAACAATTGCTTTTATTACGAAGAGAAAAATATTTATTCCCAGCGCAACATTGGTTGCACGTTTTAGTCGTTGAGGCATTCTATTAGGTCTATGATATAAGGTACAAGGTTCTAGCTCATTAATTGTTTGTAGAGACATGCCGCGACATGTCTCTACTATAAATGATTAAGATTTCTCTTCCCAAACTTGAGCAAGAGTTACAATCAACTTCACGGAAGCTTCCATATCTTGAACTGCAACATATTCCAAATAGCCATGGAAATTATGTCCGCCGGCAAATAAGTTTGGAGTTGGCAAACCAATGTAGCTTAAGCGAGAACCATCTGTTCCACCGCGAATCGCAGATTGAATCGGCTTAATGTTTAAGCGGTTAAGAGCTTCTAACGCAAATTCTTCAACTTGAGGATGATCATTCAAAATGTATTTCATATTTCTATACTGTTGAATCACTTCAAACTCATAAGTGGCACCCGGAAACTGAACAATAGTTTTTTCACACAAGTCTTTTAGAAAATCTTCAAACTCTTTCAGTTTGTCGGCATAGAAATCGCGAATAATAAACTTTACAACTGTGAGAGTTTCATTTCCGTTAACCGATGTTGGATGTACGTATCCCTCTCTCAATTCTGTAGTTTCTGGAGAAAGAGTTTCTTTTGGCAGCATCTCCAAAAAACGGGAAGCAATTTTTAGAGAATTAATCATCTTATTCTTTGCATAGCCGGGATGAACATTCTTTCCGTGGAATTTAATAACTACAGCATCTGCACTGAATGTTTCTGTTTCAACTTCGCCGCGCGTAGAACCATCAATTGTGTAAGCATACTTTGCACCATATTTGGTAACGTCGAATTTTTCAGTACCCCGTCCAACTTCTTCATCGGGAGTAAAGCATACTCTAATCTTTCCATGCTTAATTTCGGGATGTTGAATTAAGTAATTCATCGCATCCATAATTTCCGCAATTCCGGCTTTATCATCTGCACCAAGCAATGTTGTTCCGTCTGTCGTTATGATGTCCATTCCAATCATATCCTTGAGTTCCGGATTGCCCGCAGCATCAATTATTTTAGTTGGATCTTTCGTCAGAACAATATCACCGCCTTGATAATTTTTATGAATCACCGGATTAACATTAGTTCCGCTAACCGCCGGAGAAGTGTCAACATGCGCAATGAATCCTATTACCGGAACATCTTTTTCAGTACTAGACGGGAGTGTTGCCATAACATAACCAAATTCATCTATTTCGGCATCTACCAATCCAACTTGTTTTAATTCATCAACTAACTGACGAGATAGTTCTAATTGTTTCGGGTCACTTGGGAATGTTGTCGAATCTTCGTTCGACTGAGTATCAATTTTTACATATTTAAGAAAGCGGTCCACACAAGTGAATTTGTAATTGGAATCGAACATGTTTTCCTCTTTTAGTTTAATTTTGT
>CAZEDR010000210.1:0-6104 GCA_964510975.1 uncultured Melioribacter sp.
AATAGGAATTCATTATCCACAGAGTAACAGAAACAGAACTTTTCAAAATACTTCGTAAACGGGAGAAGTCAGACGGTTTTGAAGCAAGTGAAATTTCTTCAACGGTTAACAAGGTAATTGCTGAGAGTTATCCAATATTACAACAGGTTACAAGAAGTTTCCCTCTTTACACTTTGCATGACCCTGAACATGGATTTAGAGTTGCAGAGAATATCTTTCAGCTAATTCCTAAAAAGACACTTTCAAATCTAAATAGTATTGAAATATCAATCCTCATTTATTCAGCATACTTGCATGATATTGGAATGGCTTCAAGTCAAGAAGAATTTTATAAGTGGAGTGAATCAGAGAGTTACAAAACCTTTATGAATTCTAATGACCAGTGGTATAACGAACTGCGCCATATAGAAATGATTCAGAGACATCAAGAATATGAAGAAAGCCATAGAAAGAAACCTTCAAAAAGAAAAAAGAAAGTTACTGTTAACCGACCACCTTTGGAGTATCGGAGAATTCAAGATATTGCATACACAGAATATTTAAGAATTACTCATGCTGAAAGAGGAGCAAATTATGTAATTGAACAATTCAGTTCAAGCGGCAAGTCAAACAATAAAATTCAAGTAGGTGAAGTCAATTATTCAGAGTATGTAGCTTTGGTTTGTAAATCTCATTGGGAAAACGCCAATGAATTGAGGCATGAGGATTACAGAAGGGATTTGCATATTGGAAAGTTGCCTGTGAATCTTCAATATTGTTGTCTTCTTCTTCGGCTCGCAGACCTTATTGACCTTGACCCTGATAGGACGCCAAAAGTTCTACAAGATTTTATTTTCAACGACATTCATATTTCGTTCAATTCTTCTTCTGCCATTAAGCGGACAGAGAAATTATCAGCAGATGAATGGGCTAAACATCGCTCAGTACTTGGATACAAAATATCACCAGAAGAAATACGAATTGAAGCCAAATGTTCACATCCTGCAATTCAAAAAGGCTTAATTGATTGGTGCATCTATATTGATTCGGAAAGAAGAAGCTGCCGTTTCATTCTTCAAGATAACACGAAAGAAATTACCGAAAAATATCACTTGGACTTAGTCAATGATGTTCGGACTGATTTAATTAAATCCGATGGCAAATACATTTATACTGATTTCAGATTTCAGTTAGATTATGATAGGATTGTCAACTTACTAATGGGAACAGAACTGTGGGGAGATGAAATGGTTGTATTCAGAGAGCTTTTACAGAATTCTATCGATGCTTGCCATCATAGAAAAGCATTATCAAACAAGTTCAACATACCCTATGACCCTCAAATCACTTTTTCCTCACATTATGACGAGAAGACAAATGAACTCATAATTAGTTGTTCCGATAATGGAATTGGAATGACTAAGCATATTGTAGAAACATATCTTATGCACATTGGTCGTTCCTATTACACATCAAATGAATTTCGTAATAGAAATCTTGGATTGTTTCCAATCAGCCAATTCGGCCTTGGCATTATGTCATGCTTCATGGTTACAAACAAAATCAGAATTGATACTCAGTATTCAGGTGATAACCTTTTAAAGGAAGAACCTTTGTCGGTCGAAATAGATTCAAAGGGCAAGTATGTTGTTCTTCGTTCACTAAAAAAGGATGTTGGGGGGACAACTGTATCATTAATTTTTGAACGAAGTAATTTGAAAGATGAAATGTTCTTTGAGGAAAAAATGTTTTTCCATGAAAAGCATTTCAGGAAAGGTAATCATCATAGACACCACCATTTATTTTACAGTTGGGAACAAATAATTCATCATTATGTGCTTCATATCAATATCCCTATCAGGTTCCAATTCAATGACGACCGAGAAGATAAAATCATTGATGGAAAACCGTTTTCTGTTCCTGAAATAAATTGGGCAAATATTCCTTGTTTGGCTAAATACCATAAGGAATTTTTGTTCTCTTTTGATAATGATGAAACAAATGGTCTTGCAGGCATTTTCCGATTTCTAATTCCTTTTGATGAAAATGGAAACTTGAGTTTCTTAACCCTGATTGACTCGAAGTTCAAACTCTTTGTAGATTCAGATGGTGATTTAGGAGCAGCTACCCCCTTTTATAAGGACAGCAGTTTGAAATTGAAATTAGATATTGAAAAAGAGCGAGAGAAATTGGAAGAACAAAATAAGGAAGAGCAATTAGAAAAAGAGGAAGATGATGATTGGGACACAGCAGAAATTAGAGGTGTGTATAGAGATAGATTTAAGCAAAAGCCACCAGAAGGTAGTGGCTATGAAGATATTTTAGAAAAGATTGAACACAATTTCTCTTGGACACAAGACGGATTAAAAATTGATTTGCTGGATAGTCACCATAAAGAAAAAGAGGAAGCACAAAAAAGAACAAACATTTTTAGATTCGTTCCTGTGCCTGGATTAAACGCTGCAGAAATTGATATTCGTAGAGATTGGAGAACGCATTTAACAGTTCAACGCACGGATTTCGTAAGAGACAAGTCATTTGATTCATTTACTGACCGCTACTATGACTTAACAGCCAAAATGTGGAAACAGATTTTGGACAATGAAGAGAACTTCTCAGACAAAGACAAAAAGAAAATATTCGTTGATACTCTGATTCAAATGTCTGACTGGAATTTGAAAAACCATTTAAGAAGAATTCTTAAAATCGAAAAGTAGGACTGTGAAAATTAAGAGTAACAATAACGAATTTCTAATATAGTGGTTTGCAAATTTCGGAAGCGCTATAACCAGACAATCAAGCGGACGCCGTTTTCATTGCGGCATTGTGCAAGTTTGCGGATAGGTTAAAAAGTAAGCGTAGCTTGTAACATTGTTCTAATAAATAAATTTGTTAAAAATTAATGGCTGTTGCTTTTCATTTCGTTATTGCTGTTCTTGACGGACAGGCTAAACGCGGTAAATTAGAAAAGAGGTCTCACAGACAAAAGTTGGTGCATATTCCGACGAATCGGAATAAATTATGGCATCTCAACAAAGTGAGGAGACCTCAAAATGATCAGCAAGAAAATAAGTGTAAATAGAAGTAAGAACAATAGTTCTTTGACAGAAAATGAAAACTACGACCATTACATAGCGTTGGATTGGTCGGAAAAAAACATGGCAATAGCCAGACTGAGCAAGAAGGAAATAGAACCAAAGGTAATAGATGTTCCCACAGATCTGAAAGGACTAAAAAAGTATTTAAGTGAACTCAGCGGGAAAAAGATACTGACGATAGAAGAGACAACAACAAGCCACTGGTTATATGTTGAACTCCATGATTACGCAGATAAGATATTTATTTGTGATCCATACAGAAACAGGCTGTTAAGTGATGGGCCGAAGAATGATAAAATAGATGCCGGCAAATTATGCAAGCTTCTCAAGAATGGAATGATGAAGGAAGTATATCACAGCACAGACGAGATGTATGAGTTGAGAAAATTGGTCAGTTATTACGATGATGAAGTGAGAGCGGGAGTAAGATTGCTAAACCAGAAGTCAGCATTATACAGAGCGGAGAATAAATCATGTAAGAAGAAAGAGGAACTGGAAGTAAGTAGGGTAAATAAATTTATTGTAACCCAATTGGATGAGAAGATAGAATCCTATCAAGAAAAACATAAGCGGTACGAAAAAGAATTTGAAAGGATCAGCAAAAAGAATAAGGTGTTGAGAAGCTTAAGAAGTATTCCGGGACTTGGACCGATAAGCAGTGTAACGATATTATCGATAGTGATAGATGGGAAAAGATTTAAGAGCAGTAATCACTACCTAAGCTACTGCGGATTGGTAAAACATGAGAAGTTTAGCGGAGGAAGAAGTTATGGGAGAAGACTGCCGAGATACTCAAGGAGATTAAAAGGAGTGTATGTATCAGCAGCAGTAAGAGCAGCATCAACGGAAAATCCATTAAGAGAATATTATGAATATTTGCTGAATGAAAAGAAGTTGCCGGTATATAATGCAAAGAACGCACTAGCAAGATATATAGCCAAGATAAGTCTGGGTATAATAAAGAGTGGCGAAAAATATAAACCATACAAGTGGAGAGAAAACCAAAAGGGAAAAGAAGCTGCATAAATAGAGGAAGACAAAAAGTTGATTATTGAATAATGCAGAACTTCATTTTTCTTTTTTGAAAATATCAAAAAGTGTGGGAGAGAGAGTTCAAAACGGCGTTTGAAGCTCCGCCAGTAGCGGTGACATTCCACAGACGCGGTTAACCCCTCCCGGTTTATACTAAGATTTGCCGTAGCCCAATTAAGAGAGCTCAGATAGACGACTGGTAGAACAAACACATAAAAGAAGTAGCGAGCAGAGAAAGATAGAACGAAAGAAATTAAACAGAAGTTGTTCAACAAAAAGAATAATCAACATGAGTGTTGTCTGTGAGACCGAAGTCAGAAAATTGGGATAATAAATCCCAAGGGTAAACTGTTTTTACTTGACTTTCTTTTCTATAGACAACGCCGTTATACACCTATGAAGAAATTTAATATCAGTAATTGGCACGGTAAATTACTTTTCACACCTGCTTATTATAATACATTGCATTCTTATGTAAATAATATGAACGCTAGGAAAGAACATTCTAAATCAGTAACGGTTCATCGTGAAGATAAAGAAATATCATTATACGACTATGATAACGAGACTCTTAAACAATATTATATGGGGCAGTTAGACCAAGCAATGCTTGATTATTCAAATATGATGATAGTTACATTATCAAGTTATATTGAAGCTATTTTACAAGAATTTTTTGAATCATTATTCTTTTGTCAACCAGTTAAAATGTATGAATATCTTTCTAATCTCAGTAATGATAAAAGTAAAGGCAATGTCGATTTAGAAACTATCCTGAGCGCTAAAGATATGGATGAACTTATATGTAGTTTGGCCGAGAGAGCTGCAACAAATGCTAATAAGGGTAAATTTTTATCAATAATAAAACGACTTGAAAAATTAACGAATCATAAGTTTGACGAAAATGTTATCAATGAATTAAATAATCTAGTTCATCGCCGCAATAAAATTGTTCATGAGAATAGCAGTTTTGATATAAAACAGAAAACAATTAAAAATGCTGTCGAAAATGTTTTTAGCCTCTTGAAAGAATTAGGGATTATTTGCAATAATAATTCAATACCTTTTTATGATGAAGGAGGACTATTAACTGAAGGTGTATAACCTGCAACTCAAAACCGACTGCTGTAGCTGGTCGTGTTGTTAGTAGAATAGTTTGTTTGTGAAAGGGAAGTTTTGTAGTAAATAAATAACATAATCAGTAAAACAAAAAATATTGGCAGCGTAAACCTTTTGGCAGCGGTTTAGTTGCCACGCCGTTATACACTTAAATATAATATTAGAGAGAATGTAATGAAAAACGTTATAATTCATTTGCATCCAGATTTTTCCCAAGAAATATCTGAGGTAATTAAAAAGTGGAATGAAGCTCAAAAAGAAATACTGTTTTCTGGACTGATGGTTAGGAGAGAACACGAGGTTAAATTACTTACTAAAGGTAAAATCCCTCTTGAAGAAGTTTGGAATATTGGAGCGCGAGCAAGGAATGAATCCGGTTATTCACCTGATGATAAAGCAATTATATTTACAGAAAAGAGAATATTTACTGATAAATATCATCAATTATTTTTTGGAGGAAGTGGGCAATATGCAACTCCTCCAAATGTTACAATTATGTCATTAGATTTTGCTCGAATATTATTTAAGGATTCCACTTCATATACAAACATTTATAATTTCATTGTTACGATGCTTATTAATTCTCTTTCTCAATCTGAAGATTTCGAAACTCATAAAGTTTCGAGAGGTTGCATTATGGATTTTTGCAATAATATGACAGATGTAGTCCAAGTTATAAACAATGGTCCTGATTTTTGCGATAAACACAAGAAACAAATTCGTGATAATAACAAATCATATTTATTTGACTTGCTCAACGCATTCAAACAAAAAAGTAACCCGTCAAGTGGGGATATAGTTTCAAAACGAATATTGAATACTAGAAACCTCTGAAATATTATTGAGTATTTAAAAACATTTTGAAGAAAAGCGTTG
>CAZEDR010000211.1:0-1028 GCA_964510975.1 uncultured Melioribacter sp.
AAATAATCATGCATAAAATTATCTTCATGTTGATTATAATTTCCACACTCACCGCCGCGCAAGCGAAATACTCCGAAATCAATCTGCTAATCAACCAAGGGAATTTTTCTCAAGCTCAAGTTCTAATAGAAGGCAAATTAGCTGAAAAGGATTTATCAGAGATTGAGAAAAGCGAGCTGCGTTTTCAGATTGATGTTATGGATAGAATTAAAAAGGATTTTAAGAGAGATACCGAGTATGTGGTTAACGCGTTAAAGAAATACTATCCCGGATTGAATGATGAAATGATTGCAGCGTGGGAAAAAGACAATTCACTTGAAATGAAATTGATTGATGGAGAGAGGCGTTACTTTAATAACGCAGTTCCTAATCTCTTTAGAATTAATAAAGAAGCCAAAAGCGTAAAAGAGAAAGTAGATGGAGTAAAAACCGATCCTCTCGAAACTTTTCTAAAAGATTATATTCCAAAAGTTTATGAAGCAGCGGCGAATAATGAAAGAATTGTTCTTCCCGTTAATATGAAAATTAAATACACGCTTACGGTAAAACCTAATGTTGTTCCGGATGGTGAAGTTATAAGGTGCTGGCTTCCCTATCCTAAAGAAACAAATCCGCGCCAGACAGATATTCAACTTATGCGGGTTAGTAAGAGCGAGTACACAATCGCAGACGATAGAAACCTTCAAAGAACAATTTACTTAGAAGAAATTGCCAAGAAAGATCAACCGACAAAATTTGAGATGGAGTTAGCTTATACTTCCAAAACCGAATTTGTAAATCTCTTTGAAAGTAAAATGCCAATCACTTTCGATCAGACAAAAGATGTTTTTGATGAGTTTACCAAAGAAGAGTTTCCTCACATAGTTTTTTCTGATAGAATTAAAAATCTCTCAAAACAAATTATTGGTGATGAGAAGAATCCATTACAAATTCTTAAGAAAATTTTTACTTGGGTTGATGAAAACACACCCTGGGCAAGCGCGAGAGAGTATTCTACAATTCCCAACATTCCCGAGTATAGTTTAGAA
>CAZEDR010000211.1:1038-6095 GCA_964510975.1 uncultured Melioribacter sp.
CGGCTAAATGGCAAAGCGGATGGATGATGCATCCTCCCGAAATTAATTTACATGACTGGTGCGAGATTTATGTTGACGGATATGGCTGGATTCCGGTTGACCAGAGTTTTGGTATTAAGAATTACTTAAGCGAGGAACAGAAATACTTTTATCTGGGAGGAATAGACGCTTACAGATTAATTGTAAATGATGCTTTCTCCAAACCGTTGTATCCGGCAAAAGTTTATCCGAGAAGTGAGACCATAGACTTCCAGCGGGGCGAAGTAGAATGGCGCGGCGGCAATCTCTACTTTGATAAGTGGAACTATGATATGGAAGTGGAATATGAAAGCAATTGAGAATTGCTGATTAACTCATGTTACTCTATATTCAAATAACTTCGCCACTAGGACACCAAGGCACAAAGAAATTTTGAATAATCAAGTTTTCTCCTTTGTGCCTTAGAGATTTTGTGGCAAAAAAAATTTCGCGCGTAACATGAGTTAGTAAAGCTTTCTTACCCAATTCGTAAGCATAAATTTAATTATCAATTCGGGAACGCTTCATATGTAACACCTCTTTCAAGACCAAGTGGATGTGGTTTAGTGTTCATGAAATCAAATGGAATTGTCTGATCACTCCTACCACCATAAGATTTTGTTACGTCGAAATGCAAATGAGGACTACCACTTGAACCGGAGTTTCCGCTAAACCCAACAGTGTCACCTGGAACAACCATTTGATTTACCTGTACGCGGGCCCCATTGCGTGTTAAATGAACATAACGGGCATAGGTAGAATCCTCGTGCATGATAATCACAACATTTTCATGTCCGCCCATTTGATCATCGTCCGAATAACTTTCGAGAATATAAATGACTCGACCGCTTCGTGCCGCAGTAACAATGGTTCCTATTGGCATTCCAAAATCCACCGAATATCTAAAAGTGCCTGTGTGCGAGGGAGACATATTGAAGCCTTGTGTACATGTGTATGCCTTTCCAATTGGATATGGCAGCATATACTTTTTGTCCGTGAGTGCCGATTTTTCTTCGCTGGACATATCATCATTGCAAGAAAGGAAAAGTAAACAGATTAGTAAAAAAGTCATCTTTGCTTTCATATCACCACCTATAAATTGTAGAGTCATCCGACCTTTATTGATGTTGCCGTTTGTTTATCTAAAGATATTTATGGAACTAATAAGCTCACTTCCTTAAAGTACAAGTGGTACAACCACTTTGCCACCGCTATCCGGTATACCTCAGAAGATAGAGTCGAATTATTCATTAGAAAATATTTTTCAGTAAACATATTTTGTCTTTTTGCCTCACGCCTAAACAAATGCCAAATACGAATACGGAATCCGACTTGATGGCTGGTTAGCAACCATTTAGGAACTTAACAATTCTTTCTCTACTGCAATTTTTTGTTTCTCGATAATTGATAAATTTTCGTTACGCTCTTTAATGGCATGAATACTTCTTCCAATATAACTTCTGAATTCATCCGAAGTAAATTTATTGTGCCTACCATCGTAGGTTGCAGAAATCGAATTATAAGTAGAGCGTTTACAAAAAATCACAAAACTACCTTTGAACCACCGTGTCACTAGTCGTGATTTCTCAGTTAGATTGTATTCTTCTTTGTAGTCTGAAAAGTATTCCACAATACTGTAATCTTCATATTGACCAGATGATATTTCACTTACACTCTCATAGACTGAATCTTCATTATTCTCATATACTCCTGATGGTTCAAGATCATTCAATTCCAAACGTAAATAATTCCACTCGTGATCATAATTAAATGACTCAAATATGAGCCTTTTGGGCTTTACAATTTCAGTATACCCACAATCTAATTCAATACAACCTTCTTCAACTGATTCTCGGCAATCTTCTAAATCCATCCCTCCACCATTTGGAAAGAACATATGATTGAGACTGGGAATTGAACCAACAATTTTTAATATCTTGATAATATCTGATTTTGATTCCCAAATTACTCTTTGAGGAATCGAAGCTGGAAAAAGTTGTGTTTGGATTTCGAACCACTGGCGTTGATTTCTCAAATGGAAACTATTATTTAATATTTTCCAATTTTCTAAATATTTCATGAAATTTTCAATAGACGGACGATTCTGGGGATCATTGTCTGTAGATTTTTGTAGTAATTCATCCAGCAGTGCTGTATAAGTATCTCTATATGTCTTTTTTAATTCGATTATAGAATTAATAGAATACTGCCCATCAAATCCAGTCAAGTTTTCAGTAAGTAATATCCAGAGAGTCTTTGCTATTGAATACACATCTGCCTTTAAGCCGTCCGATTTATATGCGTTTCTTCTCATCTCAGGTGCAATCGTCCACTTTGCACCGATTTCTTCTTTTGTTGAAGAAACATCTTTTTTATTTGGATAATCGACTAATCCAAAATCTGATAATATATAGTGCTTGTTTAAATAAAGAATATTAGCAGGTTTTATATCTCGATGGGATATTTTTTCTTTATGTAATTCCATTAGTGTTTTTGCAACATCTATAATTGCTTCAATTTTTTCTTCAATAGATTTACCAATTAATTTATCTAAACAGGGTTTAGCAATTGGCATTACATAGTAAGGAAGTGATGTGGAAATCGTATCAGGTAAATGTTTGTCAATTGGATGTAATATCCCTTCGAGTTTTGATTTTTTCTCAATAATAAATATTTCATCTTTAAATCTAAGGTAACGTTTTTGATTTGTTTGCATTAGGAGTTTAATAGCACGATATTTTTTGTTATCAGCCGTGCATCTCCATACTTCACCATTCCCACCTTTGCCAAGAAGTGAAGTTAGTATCCATTTCCCTATTTTTTGACCTTTCTTGACTTTCATTCTACTTATAATAAAAGTTGATTGCTAACTATTACTTAAACTACACCAGTTTGTTAGTTAATAAGCATATATATGCCCAACCAAAGCGGGATAAACTACAGTGCTGTATATATGTATACTTTTTATTTTGAGTTTCTTCTGTTTTTTCATTATTTAAAATAGGTCGTGCATATCTATCATCTTACCACATTTAGTGTTTTATGCTTTTCTATTTTTTCCAAAGAGTATCTATTTGCGGTTACTTTTTAATTACAAAGAATTTATTAGCTAAACACACTTCGTTCTATACTCTACGTTCTTCGTTCATTTCTGCTTTTCTGGCTCCCCTTTTGGTTTTCAACATAGCTAAGCGGCTTTCCAAATGCAATGGAAAAACCCGGAGCTCTGCAATAAAAGCCCCTCCCTCCGAAGTAGTCCTTCGGACAAGCATCGAGGATCAGCAATTAAATATCCCTTTGCGCTTACAGCAGAACTCCTCTATCGGCTAATCCTAATAGCGAAAACAATTTTTCAATGCTTGGATAAAGAATCAATTTTCTCGTTAGAAGACTTAACACCACCGGTATAGCCGGAATCCGTTGAAGCTTTTAGCGCGTCATTATAATATTTAATCGCCGAGGCTTTATTATTCAACTTAAGCTCAAGGTCTCCATAAGAAAGCAAAGCATTAACAAGAAATCTGGTTGCATTTGTTGCTCTCGCATTTTCAATCGCTTCGGTTAATAATAACGCTCCTCTTTCGTATTCTTTCTTTTGTATTAGGATTTCTGCCAGTGCCGAATATGAGGGAGCTAAAAAAAGTTTCTTACCAACTTCTTTTCTTAATGATAAGGACAACTCAAAATAATATTGAGCGGAATCAAGATTGGTAAGCGTTGCATATACACTACCAACGTGTCTGCTAAGTTGAGCAAGCTCTTCTTTGTAGTTTCCCACTTTTGCTATTTCCATTCCCCGGCGATAATACTCCATCGCTTTAATGGGAAGCCTCTTTCCCCATTCTTCAATCAAACCTAAATGGAAAATTGTTTCGGACTCACCCTGCTTATCATTTAACTGCCGGCGGAGTGTAATTGCTTTTTCATAGTAAGCAACCGGCGACGCAAAATCTTCTGTAACAAAAGCCCGGCTGTACAATGCTAATCCCATTAGATCATAAAGTTTGGCTTGTAGGTGCAAGTCCTTGGTACGTTCTGCGCTTTTAATAGCTTCCTCAATTTTTTCTATAGGAAGGTCAACACTTTTACCTTGCACGGAATGTTTATTATAAAGCACTTTGGCATACTGCGCCAGTCCTTGAGATTTAATTTCGTCCGGCGAACTAATAATATTTGGCAAATTGATTTCCATTATCTGAACTGCATTATCAATTTGACCTTCGTCGTAGTAGGCTTCGCTTAAATTGCACAAGGAAACAACAAATTTTTGGGGAGCTGAATTGATCTTTTCGTCAATCTGTGAGAAGATGATACTGTTAATTCCAAGAAGAAATAAAGCGATTAAACGTATAGCACACTTCATGTTTATCTCCTTTTTGAATCGTTTAATTCACAGCACTACTCTGCCGGGGTTTAGAGCATTACATAATGCTTATTTTTTACTTTTTAGTTTCAAGCTTATTGTAAATTACCGCAGCGCTAATCCAGTAAATGTCAAAATCATAATTGCGTACTTGCGAATTAATGTTACTTCCCCAAAAGAAAAATTTTCCATCACTAGAAATTTTGGCAAACCTTTCTGATGATTTAGTATTAATGGTAATACCCAAATTTTCCGGATCGCTCCATGTTCCATCGCTATTTCTTGTGGAGAGATATAAGTCTGTTCCTCCAAGTCCGCCCGGACGGTTAGATTCAAAGATCATATGTTTTTCATCATCGAACAAATAAGGGTTATCTTCATAATACTGAGAATTAATTGGTTCCGGCATTTTTTCCGGTTTAGAATAATTGCCGTTTATAAACCGGGAGAAATAAAGATCGTACTTCTGTTGTTCATTAATTTTTTTGCGCCATGAAGTATAAATTTCCACTCTTAGCTACAAACAAGCCATAAATATCTAAAGAATCAAAACCAACATAAACCGGCTTCGAGTGCTTACCTTCTGCCGCGTTCACATACCATATACTTCTTTCTGAAGATGATGAATCTTTGGGTGAAGGTCTTGAGGAAGAGAAATAAATACGTTGATAATCGA
>CAZEDR010000212.1:0-1974 GCA_964510975.1 uncultured Melioribacter sp.
TCTGCAAGCGTTGTATCCTTAACCAAAGTTACCGACCAGCTTACTTTAAGATTTGCAAATGAAGTAGCAAGTTTTCCGGTTGAATCACCCAGCACTATAAAAATTGCATCATTATCATTGAATAGTTTATCATTGTTTACATCTCTGAAAATGAACTGATACTTTTTATCTTCAGTAACGTTTTTCACAATAATATTGGATTGAATCGGCTGACTAAAACTTGTTGCCGGAAAGGACAAATCTCCCAAACCGGGATCAGTTAATTCAATTTCAAAATCAGCCGGATAATCGATACGCTTACTGTTGTAGGCTGCGGCAAAGCGGGAATCGAAACCAAGCTGAACAATGTAATTGCTGCTTCCTTTTTTCCAACCGCTCTTATTATAATTGATTTGAGTAATGTTCTCGTTCGTTAAGGACATTGAGAATCCATCAATTACTTTTGAAGTGAAATTAGTTCCTTCCAATGTTGATTTGTAGAGAGTATCTCCCTTTGTGTAGTCCACAATTTTTAATTTTGGTTTCGCTTCATTGCTGAATTTTGTGTTTTCCTTAAATTCAATACGGTATGTGTGATTCTCTTTAATCGAATCCGGATCGAGAATTACGACAGAAAGTTTTCCCGTTCCCGGACCTTTGGCAAAAATATTTTTGATTTCGGGACCGATGTAGCCTGCTGCCGGTGCTCTTGGCGTTACAACAGCAGTGTTAATATCCGTTGTTATTTTGCCATTAATATCTTTCTTAATAATTGTTGTAGTTTCCGAAGGAGGAATCCCTTGAAATGTTCCTTCGACCGAAACCGAGGTGAAGCCTTGATCATACGCCGCTACTGCGTAGTAATAAGTCTGCCCGTTTTGAACTGTTGAATCAACATAGGAATGTTTCAACCCGGTATCTTTACCTAAATCAAAAAGCGCTCCATTTACGTCAACAGGGTGTAAACCTTTAACGTTATCAGCCAGATCGAATTGTGCAATTGGAGTTCTGAATATAGGCTTGCCATAAGCATCGGTTATTGTTTTATTCTCAAGAAAGTTTGGCTCGGTTGAACGGTAAATTCTGTAACCTTCAAAATTATATTTTTGGTAAAAAGCATCGAACGTTTTTTCAGATCTATCATCCCAGTACAACGTTACTTTCTTATCACCGGCAATTGTTTTTACAATTGGTTTTTCCGGCGGCTTGGCGAATCTATAATTCGCATTATAGATTTGTTGAACTGTTTTCTTTCTTCGAAAAAGATCATCCTTGTTGATTCCGAAAATCATCGACATCGAGAAGCGTTCTCTTTCTCCCGTCTGTTCTATTTTTCCGGTTGTCTGAGAATACTTATTCCTACCCCACATATGAAATAAATAACACGAGAAATAATTAGCAAGATTAACACCTACAAGTGATTGACCATGCGGCGAAGGTAAACCCGAAAGCACTGTCCAATTTTCTTCATCATTATCAAGTTCATATTGATGAACCGGATAAATAGCGAAACCTGTCAAACCAAGTTGGTCGGATTCATCTTTATCGAGTATTCCGAAATTAGGTTCACCCTGATCCGGTTTTCCATTTCCTTCTGTTCCATCAGAGTCGGGACCCAAATAACCTTCATCGAAAGGACCAATTCCGTCTGTTCCTACATCATCTTTTAGAGGTTCGCCTTTATCCCATTTCCCGTTTAAATTATCGTCTATGAATGAATTCCAATTGCCATTTTCGTCTGCATCCCAATGGGACTCCCAAGAAAGTCCGTAAAAATTTCTAAAATTAGTTGTATCTCTTCCCACATCCAGAATGAAAGGATCTTGTGATGCAGTTGAAATAATTCTACCGGCAACATTATCCCTTCTCTCATCAGTTAAACCATCTGTGTCGTTATCTCTTCTATCATCGGAAACACCGGGGCTTTCAAGAAATGCATATCCGGATAGTCCAACAGGGCTCCAATTACCGGGACTTCCGGTTGCTACTGTGGAC
>CAZEDR010000212.1:1984-6087 GCA_964510975.1 uncultured Melioribacter sp.
GACCAAGCATAAGAAATATCGAGAACGTCGTCGTAATCTCCCGCATTGTTGGAGGAATTATCATGACCACCAATGCCCCAATCAATGTATTGTGCAAAAAGGGTTTTGTCGTAATCTGTGGTTCCCATATTTGTAATTTCGTAATACCAGAATATTACATCCTCGGCAAGAACTTGCGACCATTGGAAACCACGAGCTTTAACTTGCATTCCAAGTCCGCCGCGCAAAGGATCATTTATATCCGGCTTGAAATTATTTTTAAGTAAATATTCTCTATCCTCGTTGTCATCAAAAACAAAATATGTTTCTACATCTGCATTCTTAATTCCTTTACCGAAAAAACCATTCCATGTGTTGTTCCAATCAGATGGTCGGTCGGGCCACGTAGAAGGCCAGCTTGTTTGATCATCGCTGCGAGCTGGAATTGAAGAATATGGTGCTGAATATCCGGGAAGAGGCCACCATCCGTAAGTAATTCCGGTGGAAGGATCATAACGAGTGAACTCATAATAATTTGATTCAAGAGGATGAATCAATCTGCCCAAAGGATCTTTAGCTTCAGCTTGAACCGTAATAGCAACTCCATCAACGTACGTATGATTAGTGCCCTTAGGCCAAACACCGCTTCTGCTTGGTTCGTTTTCCCAATCAGCAATTTCTCCAAAGTTATAATAGACGGTAGATGCAAGATTACCATCCATAAAACCTTTCCTTGTTTGATTGTGGTCCCCTTTATTTTTATCCACAATGCTCTGGGCAAAAAGAGTAACAGAACAAAACATTATTTCAAATAATAAAGCAATTAAAATTCTTCTATTCATATGCACCTAAACCTCCGAATTAAAAACTAAAAGATGCGCCGACAGTAATTTGCCGGGGTGATGAATAATAATCTGGTCGAGTGAAATATTCTTGCAATGTATTAACTCCTCTCGGTGCTTCCTGAGCACGTGTTAATTCAAGTGAATAACCGGCACGTCCTGTATCACCAAATACATCAACTTCATTTGCAGTGTCGAAAAGATTATAAATTTTTCCAAACACCGAGAATTGGCTTCCAAACAGTTTGAAATATTTGACTAAGTACAGATCTACATTAAAATGTGCCGGGCGGCTCTCGCTGTTCTCTAATCCGGTTCTCTGATTTTGAATTGAAGGTGTATATGGCAGCCCGGAACCGAGCGTTCCGATCATACTTACAATAAAATCTCCCGGCATTCCTGCTGTCAATGTAAAATTAAGTGAGTGGCGTCTATCCCAGTTTAATGGAACAAGTTGTTTGTTGGATTCAATAGGAGGATTTGACTGAGCTTTGTTAAAAGCGTCGTTGGGATCGGAGGCATTTCCTTTCGCAATCTGGAATGTATAGTCCATACTTGCACCAATTCCATCGCTAAAACGTTTTTCAAACGAAATTGTAAATCCCTTTACCGAGCCGTAATCTCTATTTATCAGTTTACTAAATTTTCTGAATTCATTTTTTATATGAATTTCTGTTCCAAGAAGATTTCTTATATCTTTATAATAAGCAGTAACAGTAATTCCAAAATTAGTTACCAATTCCTGTTGCAACCCAAATTCATACATAACTGTTTGCTGAGCATCCAAATCTGCGTTACCAATCGTATTGCCTATATTCTCCGGATAATCTCCGGTTAATGGAATTCTGAAATTTGGATTACGATACAAGTATTCAAACGGAGGAATCTGAAAAAAATGTCCGTATGAAATATGAATTGCACCTTTATCAGTAATTGGGTAGGACAAACCAATGCGCGGACTAATCTGGTATTTGGATTTAGCCTTATTCATCAGCGAATCCGGAAATGGCGGCTGCGATAGATCTAATAATGAAATTTTGTTCGGGTCTTTTAGATAGTAGCCGTCCGGCTCAAAATAATCCAAGCGGATACCCAAGTTAACAACCAAATAATCGAGCTCTATTTTATCTTGCAAATAGGCAGCAAACTGGAAAGGATTAGCCGAGTATTGGTTGTAATTGAATGCACCTAATTGCGGAAGTGTAGGTTTATAATTTGAAGTCGCATCAATAATAATTTGGAAATCCTTATACTCAACATTGTTGTATTTATATTCTACACCGGTTTTTATTTGATGAGTATTATTTATTTGCCAAGTTAAATCTGCTTTGCCTGTGTATGTATTGGTAGTATGATTGAAATGCCAATTTTGTGTTCCTCCGGTTAAGAAGGAATTTCCACTAACGTCTCTCATTCGTTCGGGCTTCACATACCTAGAATCAAGCGGATCTTCATAAACATATTGTTTATACTCTGTGGTGAATGCTGAACCGATTATATCCAGAAAGGCTGATTCGCCTATAACATAAGTATAGCTTAAGCTAGTAAGGTAGCTCTTCTGAAACTTGCGGTAATCACCGTCAGGATTTAGCTTAAATTGATGATTGTAATTTCTGTATTGCTGGTCTTGATACATACCGCTGATAACAATACCCTTGCCTCCATCTCCAACATTAACAGCTAGCTTGCCTTGCAACGTATATCGCTTGCTGTCATTCATCGGAACGTATTTATTATCACCGGTTGAACCTATATACCAATTCGTAGGATCGTTCGCAGAAAAATTGGAAGAGTCGGATGGATTGAACTTTCTTTTGCCATAGATATAACCGGCATCATAAACATAACGACCGGAAATAAAAAACTTTAGAAGATTCTCCAAACCCGGAATAGGTCCACTAATATTACCTTGTACATTGTTAACATCGTTAGGTGATATACGGTCTATGTTTGTATATAAATTTTTTCTGTTTGTAAAATAATCTCCCGTGTAAATGGAAATATCGCCTTCCAATTTATCACCGGCAATTTTTGTAACCTGGTTAACAACGCCGGAAAGAGCTTCTCCATATTCTGCATTAAAAGTACCGGTAAGAACTTGTAGTTCTTGTATGCTATTAACTTCAGCTTCGAGAACCGAAGAACCGGAGAATGCATCATTAACAGCAACTCCATCAATCAAATATTTTACTTCGTTGCTTCTGCCTCCTCTAAAATGCCCATCTACAACTCCAGCCTGAAGATTAACTACCGATTGAATATCATTTAACGGAAGCATGGAAATTTGATCACCACTTATTTTCGATTCGGTAGATGTCAAATCTTTTTGAACAATCGGTTTATTCGCAGTTACAATAATATCACCCAGTTCAACAGCTTCTTCTTTAAGAATTAAATCTATTTTAGTTGTCTGATCAACAGAGACTCTGACGTTTTTTATTGTCACAGCGCTGTAGCCTATCAACGAAGCCTTTAACTCGTAAACACCTGGGGGAATATTGATTATATAATAGTTACCGTCAAGATCGGATGAACTTCCTTTGGCTGTACCTACAAGTTGGACGATAGCGCCAATTATTGTTTCGCCGGTTTTTGCATCGGTAATCTTGCCGGAAATTTTTCCCGTTGTGCCGGCAAAAATAGTCGACTCAAAAAAACATAGTAATAGAAAAGAAAATAGTATCGAACGTTTAAGCTCAGTGAACATAAAATTCACCTGTCAATTTAGATTTAGTAATAAAAAATAAATTACGGACACCTTTGCCAGATGCCCGTTGAAGAATTTCCTACAAAGAACTACTTGAGTAAAATCATTTTTTTAGCTTGAACAAAATCATTAGCTTTTATTCTAATGATGTAAGTTCCGCTTCCTACTTTCATTCCATAATTATTTTCACCATTCCATTCAATCTTATAAACTCCAGCAGCTTGCTCTGAGTTAAGTAACGTCTTTATTTCTCTTCCGAGAATATCGTAGATACTTAATGAAACCAAACTCTGCTGTGGCAAATTGTAGCTAATCATTGTTGTTGGATTAAACGGATTAGGATAATTCTGGAATAAAGCGTATTCGGTAGGAATAGCTTCAGTTGATTTTACACCGACAAGATCAATCTTCTTAATTTCGAGTAAGTCGCAGTAAACCGTACCCTTAAACTGTCCTAACGGGTGTAGTCTTACAGAAATTGCTTTTGCGCCATCTTTAACCGGAACATCTACAAAATACTGTGTCCAGCCAAATGATGTCGCTGCCGGAAACTTTAATGGAATGTCACTTGCCCA
>CAZEDR010000213.1:0-6073 GCA_964510975.1 uncultured Melioribacter sp.
ATCTTCTGTGATGAGTATAAGTACAAAGGATGGTGATAAGAATAAATTCGGAGCTACAGCTTCAGCTAGCTTCATGACAGCAAAACTTTTGCTCGAGGGACCAATTCCTAACGGATCGTTTATTATCAGCGGAAGAAAAAGTTACTCAAATCAGATTCTGGATAAGTTTTTCGACAAGAGTCATGTACCGGTAGATTTTTACGATGTCTCAATGAAAGCGAATTTTGCAAGTCCCGATTTCATTCCCGGTGCAAAATTTACTGTAAGTGGTATGTTCAGTGGTGATAATCTGAAGAGTGATAATCCCCGTGTTGAAGATTATAAGTGGGCGAATAACTTATTTGGACTTCGCTGGCTACAAGTACCGGATAGTCCTTTGTTTTTTGAGCTTGCTTTCTCAACAAGTCAATTTAAAGGAGAATTATTAAGCAAAGAAAGCGGAATGCCTCCAAAGAAAAATATTGTTGATGATTTTAGCATGGAGATGAATTTTAATTACGTCTTTGATAGTAAAGATGAAGTTGTTGCGGGCTTTCATATAAGAGATATTACCACAACACTTGATATGTTGAACGCTGTTGGTGTTCCTGTTGAGATAAAAACAAACGGAACGAGTGTAATCTTTTTTGCTAAATATAAAATGCTTCGCTTCGACGAATTTGATATGGATATTGGTGCGCGCTTGAATGCTGTTAATCTAAGTAGAAATTCCAGCGTTGTTGTGATGGAACCTCGCCTTAATCTAAAATTTAGACCGACTGATAATATTGCGCTGATTGGCGCTATTGGTGTTTATCAGCAAGAGATTTCTACATTAACTAATGAGTATGAAGTTATTAATCTTTTCGAACCTTGGGTTATTTCTCCCGATTATATCAAGCCGGAAAAAGCCACACACTATATTACCGGTGTTGAATTTGTTCCTACAGACGATTTTAGACTTACTGTTGAAGGTTATTACAAGAAGATTGACAACTTTCCTGTTGTTAACGAAAAGAAGTTACTTGTAACAGATCCCGATTTTGTTACCGGCGAGGCCGAGTCGTATGGCGTCGAAGTGTTCACTAAAAGTAAAGTTTCATTTGTTACTTTGATGGCTTCTTATACGCATGCTTTTTCTTATAAAGAATTGTACAAATTGAGATACTACAATAAATATGATATTCGAGATCAGGTTAATCTTAATCTGGATTTTGATCTTGGAGATGGTTGGAATTTTGGCGCAAGCTGGATTTACCATTCCGGTTTGCCCTACACAAAGATTATTGGATATTATGATAAAATGTATATCGATAATTATTTTTATCAAAATTCACTTGCGGACTTTAGACAGCCTTACACAATCTTAGGTGTTGATAATCTTCATCGCTTGCCTGAGTATCATAAACTTGATATTACAATTTCGAAAAAACTTGATCTTAGTTTCGCAAAAATTTCCATTGATGCAAGTATCATAAATGTTTACGATAGAAAAAATATTTTCTACTTTAAGCGGGATAATGGTGAAAGAGTTAATATGCTTCCGTTCCTCCCAACTGCAACTATAAAGGTGAAGCTATGAGTAAAAGAATTATTTCACTTTTAGTTTTATTTGCAATGATTGCAATCTCATGTTCCGATACAGATTTTTCTCCTTACGATGAGTACAAAGAAAAGTATGTGATGAACTGTATTCTTAATCCCGATTCAACATTTCAAATTGTAACGCTTAACAGAAGCTACATGGTAACAAACTACGAACCATATTCTTCAACAGAAGATAACTTTGTGAAAGGTGCACTAGTTAGACTTTGGAATGGAAATGATGAAGTAGTAATTCTGCGGGATACTATTCTAAATAGGTCTGACGGCGATTTATATCAGAAACCCTATCGGGTTTATTATACAAGAAACTTTAAGCCCAAGACTGCCACAAATATTCAAATTGAAGCTTTGTTGCCCAATGGAAAAAGGCTTACTTCAAGCACGTATATGAAAAAGCAGCCGTTGAAGGTGGACCCAGTTGATTCTATGAAATTCTATCCTAAGGATGGTTTAAGTTATGTTGGTGCAGTTTGGGAAACTGATCAGAAGAATGCAGTCTTTGCCCCCAAAGCTACAATCCTTTATATGCGCCAGGGTATGTATGGCGATAAAGTCCAAAGAGTTTCTGTTCCGGCATTTATTCAAAATGAAAATGGAAATGTTAAAAAATATTATCCGCAACCAACTAGCATGACTATGTGGCTGATAGATACTTCCGTTGTTAACCAAACATTAAGATCTATTTCCGATGGCGATCCGGAGAAAGGTAAGTATTTTATTTACAGCATGGTTATCGAAATTTCTATCTTAGATAATAATTTGAGTCTCTACTATAACTCAACATCGCGAGGCAAAGATTTATATTCCGTAATTATTGACGAGACAGATTATTCTTGCATCGAGGGCGGTTTTGGTGTGTTTGGAACTTATTCTAAGCAATCGATTGTACTTCCTTTCAATTCTTTGTTTTTATATAAGCTAGGTTATAAATCCGGGTCAACTATTTAAAAAGAATTATACAATTTCTATGAAAAATAAAATCTATTTGCTGCTTCCTTTGTTTGTATTTGTCATTGTTTCATGTGGTAAGGAGACTATGACCGAAGTTGAAGAAGTATTATCTAAATCGAATAATAGAATATATATTGTGAGTAATCCAAGTAGTGCGGTTATTTACGTCGATCAGAAGAACTCAGGATTAAAAACACCCGATTCTTTAAAATGGTTAACCGATGGCAAGCATACTCTTACAATAAAGCATAAATATTTTATTGATACCACTTTAACTGTGAATGTAAGCGGTGGAGCAATTACAAATTTGATAGTAGATCATTACAAGAATCCGGGACATATGGGGAACCTTTCTTGTCTTTCAAATCCGGAAAGTGCAGATATTTTTATTGATGATGTTCCTACAAATAAGAAAACTCCTTTTACTTTTAAAGGCTTATTGCCAGGGGAACATAAAGTTAAGTTGGTTTTACCAATGCACCGAGCAGATAGTCTTTCACTTGTTGTTATAGGGGGCGCTTATAAGTCTGCTTATTTATTTCTAGACGATACAACCAAAGGGCTTTATTACACAAGTTTGAACTCAAAAATTGCTTCAGATTACACTTATCAGATAGCTGTGGATTCTTCTAACATAAAATGGATAGGCACAGAAGGTCAAGGACTAATTCGCTTTGACGGTAAAAACTGGACTGAGTTTAACCAAAGTAATTCTTCTCTTAATTCGAACGTAGTGAAATGTTTATTCGTTGATAAGACTAATCGTTTGTGGATTGGGCTCGATGGAGGATTATTTACATTTAACGGAAAAACTTTTATCGATTATTCGAGTCAATTAAAAAATAAATATGTTACTAGTATCGTAGCTGATAAGAATGGAGTTATTTGGATAGCTTCGTTAGGCGGGCTTCTAAAATTTGATGGTAATTCATGGCAGTCATTTTCTCGCAGTAATTCCGGTTTGCACAACGATCTGATATATTCACTCACTGTTGACAAACAAAATAGAATTTGGGCAGCAACAAATGGAGACGGAATTGCTGTTTACAATGGTACTTTGTGGCAAAAGTGGGAGATGGCAAATATGGGCATTGGTACTAGGATTGGCAATGTAATACTATCTGTTATTTGCGATCAAGACGGAATGATTTGGGCTGCGCATATGAGAGAAGAGTTGCAAGTCGGAGCTGTCAAATCGGAAGGTGGGCTTTCACGATTTGACGGTACAAAATGGACAATTATTTCTGTGCCTCAAATAAGCACGCAATATATCTTATCATTAAACGCTGATAGAAACAACAACAAATGGATTGCAACTAAATTTGGTTTGGGAAGATTCAATAATCTTAATGCTGCTTCTATTTTCACAAAAGTCAATGCAAAACTTCAGACTAGTTATACAAATGCGGCTGCGCTGGATAGAATTGGTGATTTGTATGTTACTACACTTGGCGGCGGACTATCCAAATTGAGAAAGGATAGTTTTTAGAATCATTCGGATAGCCGGTTTTGTATATCAAATTCATTCAATATTTTTCCGGTAATTCATGGGCCAATTTAAAAAGCACTACATCATTTTATTTTGTTGTTTGATTTTCCTTCCAATAATAATTTCTTGTGAGAAAGTAGTTTTTCCAGGCGATGATGGCCCCGCTCCCATAAATAATCGTTTGTATGTTGAAAGCAATCCTTCCGGTGCTTCAATTTATTTTGATGATCGTAATTCCGGTTTTTTAACACCGGATACAATTAAATGGCTTCCTGATGGAGAACATAAAATTACTCTGAAACATCCGTTCTACATCGATACAACAGTAGTTGTCACACTTGCCGGGGGTTCAAAGAGTTTACTTCGAATCGATCATTTTCTGAATCCGGGGCACTTAGGCAAACTATCGTGTCTATCAAATCCGGAGAAAGTTGATATTTATATTGATGATAAACTAACCGAGAAAAAAACACCATTCACTTTTACCGGAATGATGCCTGGCAAGCACAAGATTAAATATACTTACCCAATGTATCGGGCTGATAGTATTTATCTTGCCGTAATTGGTGGAGATTTAAAAACAGCTTACATGTTTCTTGATGACACAACCAAAGGTTTGTATTACACAACTACCAATTCGCAAATTCCAACCGATTATACATACACAATTGCTATTGATTCATCTAATATAAAATGGATAGGAACTCTAGGACTAGGAATAATTAGATTTAACGGAAAGAAGTGGAGTGTTCTCGATAAAGACAATTCTCCATTATCGTCAAATGTTGTCAAAAGTTTGTTTGTAGATAAAGCAAACCGCCTTTGGATTGGTTTGGATAACGGATTATTCGTTTATGATGGGAGTACATTTACTGATTACTCTAGCCATCTGAACGATAAATTTGTAACACAAATTGTCGCTGATCATAATGGTGTGATTTGGATTGCAACATTTGGAGGGTTAGTTAAATTTGACGGAACGACTTGGACAACTTATACAAAAAGCAATTCTTTTTTACCGATTAATCATTTATGGTCACTAGCGGTTGATAAACAAAACAGAATATGGGTTGGAGTTGATGATGGATATGGTATTGCAGTGTTTGATGGTTCAACTTGGTTTGTATGGAACATGTCCAATATGGGAGTTGATACAAAAATTGGCGGTACAGTAATCTCGCTTTTATGTGATCAAGATGGAATAATTTGGGCGGCACATATGCAAGACATAGCTGGTTCTAGAATTTTTCAAGGAGGACTTACTAGTTATAATGGAACAAAATGGAGTTTGATAAGTGTTCCTCAAATAAACACCCAGATGATTCAATCGCTCAATGTTGATAGATTTAATAATAAATGGGTTGCAACAAAATTTGGGATGGGAAGATTCGATAAAACAAACGCAGCTTCAGTTTATACAAAGGTTAATGCAAAGCTTCAAACGAGTTATACTATTTCGGCGGCACTTGATCGAATTGGAGATTTATACATTACAACTCTAGGAGGAGGATTATCCAAGCTTAGAAAGGGCAATTTCTAAACCAATTTTTTTCTAATCCAATTTTCTAATCCACCATCAAGAATGAGTTCTTGTGCGGCCTCACCGATTGTTCTAATCGAATAAATCTTTTCTTCGGTTTTAAGTGTTGAATTAGAAAAGTTAACTGTTATTGTAACTTTTGGTTTTACTGTAAGTATCTCTGTCCCGAATTTAAATTTCAAATCGTCAACAAGCTCCGGGCATTCAATAACAAGCAGACCGTTATTTAGAGCGTTGCGTTTGTAAGTTTCATTAAATGAACCAGCAATGACTAATTTAATACCGCTATACTTTAAAGCTGTTGCTGCTTGTTCGCGTGAGCTGCCGGTGCCGAAATTAAATCCGCCGACTAAAACATTTCCATCAGTAACAATCTTAGAAAATTCCGGATCGTAATTCTCCATTACAACTTTTGCTTGTTCTACCGGAGTTATATCGTCATTGTAAGTGTATTTGCCCGGATAAATTCCATCTGTATTCAAGTTATCTTGATGGCAAAAGATTATTTC
>CAZEDR010000214.1:0-6065 GCA_964510975.1 uncultured Melioribacter sp.
CAAAGGTGCAAGGTCCAAGCGCCAAGCCGAATAGTAAACCAAGTATTAGTGCCGCCCATAATCCTTTAGCTTTTGTCGGTTTTAAGCCTCTGTTCCAATCAAGTTTTATTACACCAAGAAGATATAGTCCAACAATAAAAAAGATTCCGGCAACAAGATAATTGCCGGCACTTCCAATATCTCCCATCATTCTACCGAGTGATGCAGTAATAATTCCAATCAAAGCAATTGTAATAAGTATTCCAACAGAAAACACTAGCGAAATATTGAATGTTCTTGCGAGTGACATTTTACCTTGTGAGCTTATAAATCCAACTACAAGCGGAATGCTCGACAAATGACATGGAGACAAAAGTATAGATAAAATTCCCCATCCAAATGAAGCTAGAACTGCAATCCACACAGCACCATTCATTGCTTCGTAAAGAAAGTTGAATATTTCGTCAATCATATTATCCTTTCTTGCTAATCGGTTTTACACCTTTCCCATTCATAAGCTTGTCAATTTCTTTCTCCGGGTAAAATCCTTCGTGACGGAAAAACTCTTTTCCCTTTTCATCTAAAAATACTTGAGTTGGAATAAGCTTAATACCAAACTTACTAGCATAGGGTTTGCCGTCGTCTGTCCATACATCATGGAAAATTACTTTAACTTGTTCACCATACTTTTCTTCAATTGCTTTCATTACCGGTTGCATTTGTTTGCACGGAATACAATTGACAGAGCCCAATTCAACAAATGTAACTTTTGGGTTTCCCTTTTTTACTTCTTTTGTCCCTTGTGAATAAAGACTTCCACAAGCAGTTGTTAGAACCACAATAACGAGAATTAGTTTTTTCATTTCATTTATCCTAGTTGATAATTGCCATTTCAATTTTTTTCGAAACTTCTTCAATTAGTTCTTCTGTTATTTCTGTTTTCCCTTTTTCAACCCCATGTTCTGTTAATATATAATGTTCATAGAATAAATTGTTCTTTTCAAAGATTTGTTTTCCACAGGCAACGGCACATCCGTCTATCACTACATTTTTCTCTGCATTTTGCGCCGTATCAATAAATCCCTTTAAGTCGGCACCTACTGCTGCTAAACAAGTCATCTTTCCGGCTCCCTCATTCATTAGTCTTCTTGAAATGCTGTCGGCTAATAAACCGGTATTTGCCGCACCGGAACATGAATAGATGAGTTTAATACCATTACTTCTGCAGCTACAACACTGTCCCATTCTTGTTTCCCTTTATTTTAATACCTGAATTATTTCTTCTGCTTTCATAACTCTTCTTATTGAAACAACTTTCTCATTTATTACAAGTGCCGGAAGCCTTACAACTCCATAATTAATTATCTCTGTAAAATCAGTTACCTTTTCAACTGTTGCTTTAAACCCGCCTATTTCTAAAGCTGCTTTTGCATTCTCTTCAAGCTTTCTACAATTCTTACACTCAGAACCCAAAATTTTTATGCTAATCATTTGCACTCTTACCGGAGTTCTCTGTCTTAATATTATCTATAACTAAACGTGTACTTTTTGTAAAATGCATTTCTTAGTAAATTAAATTGAAGAGATAACCGACAATTATTATTCCCGTGGCTACAATTCCAACAAACACAAATATCAATTGTAGTTTCAAAACTTTCCGAAGAATGATTGTCTCTGGTAATGATAATCCAATTACAGCCATCATAAATGCCAGCACTGTTCCAAGTGATGCACCTTTTTCTAATAATGCTTGAACAATTGGTATTATTCCGGCAGCGTTAGAATACATAGGAACACCTAAGACAACCGCAATCGGTACAGACCACCAAGCACTTTTACCCATTAACGAAGCCATAAAGTTTTCCGGTACATATCCATGTATCCCGGCACCGACAGCTATTCCTACTACTATATAAATCCAGACTTTTGCTACAATTTCCTTAACCGCTTCTATTCCCGCCTCTATTCTTTGGTTAAATGGAATTTTTCCTTCTTCTACTTGCATGTGCCCGGCTTTAACTTCGTACACCCACGGTTCAACAAACTTCTCTAATTTTAATTTCCCGATTACAAAGCCGCTGGTTATTGCAATTAATAAACCTGTTGACATATACATTAAAGCGGTTTGCCATCCGAACAACCCAAACAATAAAACCAACGCAACTTCGTTAATCATTGGAGCGGCAATAAGAAATGAAAATGTAACACCCAGCGGAACACCACTTTCAACAAATCCGAGAAATAACGGTATTGCAGAGCAAGAACAAAACGGTGTTACAATTCCAAGTATGCCGGCAAGTACATTGCCGGTGAATAGTTTCTTTCCCCCCAATATCTTTCTCGTTTTCTCCGGTGAGAAATATGATCTGATAATTCCAACGACAAATACAATTATTGTTAGTAGCAATAAAACTTTCGGAACTTCAAAAACAAAAAACCAAATTGTTTCTGTTAAGTGTGTTCCCTTTTCTAATCCGGCAATTGTATATATGATAAAATCTGTTACCCCTTCTAAATTGAAATACAGCAAAATCCATATGGGTAATAACAATACCGGTATTAGTAAAACTCTTTTATTGTTTTTCATTTAATTACATCTCTATATAAATTAAGGGCACACTTCCGGTGCTTTGACAGTTCCCTCTTCCACATTTTTGAAATATTTCTTTTGAAACCACAATGCCACATTTACTAAAGCTATTAAAGCCGGAACTTCAACAAGAGGACCAATGACAGCGGCGAAAGCTTCTCCGCTGTTAATTCCAAATACTGCTACGGCAACAGCTATCGCTAATTCGAAGTTATTACTAGCTGCTGTAAATGATAAAGTTGCTGTCTTCGAGTAATCCGCTCCGATCTTTCTTCCCATATAGAATGAAACAAGAAACATTATCACAAAGTAAATGAGAAGTGGAATTGCAATACGTACAACATCAAGAGGAATTTTTACGATGTATTCACCTTTTAACGAGAACATAACTATGATTGTAAAGAGCAACGCTATTAATGTAATTGGACTAATCTTCGGAATAAACTTTGTCTGATACCATTCTTTATTCTTCAGTTTGATTAATGTGAAGCGCGTAATTATTCCAGCGATGAACGGGATTCCGAGATAAATAAAAACGCTTTCGGCAATTTGGCCTATTGTTATATCTACTTTGAAAGTCTGTAAACCAAACCAATTTGGAAGAACTGTTAGAAACACATAAGCGTAAATCGAAAAGAAAAGCACTTGGAAAATTGAGTTAAAAGCAACAAGACCCGCGGCATATTCTGTATCACCTTTTGCTAGTTCGTTCCATACTATAACCATTGCAATACATCTAGCAAGCCCAATCATAATTAAACCGGCCATGTAATGCGGATAGTCTTGCAAAAATATTATTGCCAAAAAGAACATCAGTATTGGTCCGATAATCCAGTTCTGCACCAACGAAAGCGCAAGAACTTTTACATTTTTGAAAACATCTCCCAGCTCTTCATATTTAACTTTCGCTAGCGGCGGATACATCATCAATATCAATCCAATTGCAATCGGTATATTAGTTGTGCTCTCTGGAGATGATTTCAGCGACTCCCAGAATTTTGCTATTCCCGGATAGAGATAACCAGAGAATACTCCGATAAACATTGCAAGAAAAATCCACAGTGTTAAATACCGGTCGAGAAATGAAAGTCTTTTAGTAATTGAACTCATAAATATCCCTTCAAAATATTTTTTTGTTATCACTTACATACTTGTTTATTAAATAGATTATTCCACTAAACAGAATTGCCGCTGGAATTATTACAATCCATTTATTCACTCCAAGTAATTCAAAAATATTTCCATTAATCTCACTTGATAACAACGCTTCCTTAACCGGCTTAATAGTAAGCGCATAGATCAATATTCCTATAGCCATCCCAACCAACGCAAGTATTGCATCTTTTTTACCTTCACCAATTCGCGCAGCCATTGTTCCCGGACAGTAACCTAAAATTCCCATTCCGGTTCCAAATATTAATCCGCCTACAAGTTTTCCCCAATCAAGGTTCTTTGGAACAACTTTTAACAAGCCTAAATCACCTAGAAAGTAAAATAAAATCATAGAAGAGGTAACGGCGGTAAGCATAAACTTTAGAATCTTAAAATCCTTTAGCAACAGCATTCCCATTACTCTCGGGTATTTTGTTATTCCTGTTCTCGTTAAAATATAGCCGAAAATAAAACCCACTGCCAAACCGAAGATTACATTAATTATTACCATTTTGTCCCCCAACTTTTGGATACAATATTCTTGCTGTTATAATTCCACCAACAAAGAATGATGCACCGGCAACAATGCTTCCTAATGAAAGATGAGCCCAACCTTGAAGAATATTTCCGGTTGTGCATCCGGAACTTAACGCTGCACCATATCCGAGCAAAACACTTCCAATCAACACAAACAAATATCTTTTTACTAAACTTTTACCATGATACTTTTCCCAAACCACCGGTATGTTTTCCAATGATCGCGTATTTGAAAGTTTTGACGCGGTATATCCGCCTAATATCAGTCCTATCAATGTAAAGAATTCAATAAAAGCATCCGGCTTTTCGCTAAATCTTTTAATTACCGGATTTGATTGTAATCCTTCAAACAATACACCAAATTTGCCCGCAATAAAACCGAATCCGGCTGTAATGCCAAAAGGATAATTTCTCTCTGCTAATGCAGCAAAAATGAAATATGTTGCAACAGATAAGAGTGAAACTAAAACACCTCCCTTAAACCAATGCCATTCTTTCGTGTTATCCATTTTTAGACCTAATTGTTTATAAGTTTTCTTTTAACCAATTCGTTAATGTAATTTTAGTCGGCAATTTTCCGGTATGTATTACTTTTTCATTTACTACAAGTCCCGGTGTGCTCATAACCCCGTAACTCATTATATCTTTTAGTTCGGTTACTTTTTCTATTGTAGCATCAAGATTGTTTTCAGCAACAACTTCCTTACAAAGGTTTTCCAAATTTTTGCAATTTGTACAGCCGGAACCAAGCACTTTAATGCTCAACATGATTTATCTCCTTACGTAATCATTATAGAATTTTAAAAAGTCTCTTTTAATTTCATCTCTAATTCTTCTAAACTCTGCAAGAATCTCTTCCTCTGTTCCGGTAGCCTCCGCCGGGTCTTCAAATCCAATATGCAACTGCTTTCCAACATTTCCCATAAAGACCGGGCAAGATTCTTTTGCGTTATCACAAACAGTAATTACAAAATCTATTTCATCGTTAATAAATTGGTCTGCATTCTTTGGATAATTCTTTGAGAGGTCCATTCCAACTTCACTCATTACTTGTATTGCTTTTGGATGAACTTGATTTGATGGTTTTGTTCCGGCTGAATTAACAACCAATTCCGGATCGAATGATTTTAAGAACCCCTCCGCCATCTGACTACGGCAACTATTGCCCGTACAAAGAATTAGTATCGTCTTATTCATTACTTTTGCCTTTCATAATTCGTTTATAACCGAATTGTTGTTCTATTTATTAGCATTACCGCAGACCTTAAAACGGTCAACTACTTTTACTTTTTGCTTATCCTCTTCAATAACTTTACTGTCTCCAATCCAAAAATCGAGAGATGTTAATATTGCGGAAATCCTAGGATCGGCCGGACGGTGATTAAGTACATAGTTTACCCATTTCCCATCTTTTCCCTCGTATATAAAGCTTTCTTTCTTCAACAAACTCAAATGCTGGGATACTGTTGAAGCAGCTAACTGTAAAACCTCTGTAATTTCACATACGCATAATGGTTTTGTTTGAAGCATTTTAAGTATTCTAAGGCGGTTCTTATCGGATAGAACTTTGAAGATGTTTGTTGATTCTTCCATATTCTCATTTCGTTGTTGGCCGAAATATAAATCATCAAATTATTATTAACAAATTATTTATTTAACCGGTTGTGTGAATTAAAAATTTATTGGAAAAACTGTTGAAACAGTTTCAAAAAAAATGTTTGATTTTATTAACCCACGGATTAATAAGAAAAACAAACTTTTTGCCAAACCGTTTTAACGGTTTACAACTTAATTCACACAACGGGTT
>CAZEDR010000215.1:0-6058 GCA_964510975.1 uncultured Melioribacter sp.
TTTGCGATTCCCCTGGATTTGGTATTTAGAAGGTTCAAACCTTGCTTACTATGATAATTAAGCCATTGACATAGTTTATAATAAAAATTATAAAGATATATCGATTATCAAACAATAATCCTAAAATCAATTTGAAATTGGTGAAGGATATTATTTCTTACTTAAATGATTTTTATAAACTCGAAAATAAGGAAATAATAATGGTTCGTATTTCAAAACTTCCTAGTTTTTTATTGTTGTTTTTGGTCAGTTGTAATTCATTGTTTTTCCAAAATGAATCCAACAAAAATAAAGATAAAAACCCAGCTAATACTTCAACACCACAATTCCAGAACGAAATGATAAGTACTACTCAGAAGTATGAATTTCCTGTTTTACCAAACTTTTTAGCAAATATTAACTCAATAACAACCATTTCTTCAGAGTTCTTTGTAACAACAAATGGATCCGAAAACGGTGATGGTAGTATGAATAATCCTTGGGACCTTGATAGTGCTTTATTAGGTCACAAAGAAGTCGGTCCTGGTGATATTTTATGGGTGCGTGGTGGTACTTATCATCCAGTCAAGGAACCAAGTAAATATAATATCAAAATAAGTGGAAGTGAAGATAACCCAGTGGTAATTCGGGCTTATCCTGGAGAGAGAGTTACAATTGATGGAGGAATTCAAATTTATAATCCTAATGTGGTTTTTTGGGGGTTCGAGGTTTTCAGCTCAGACAAAAATAATAGAATCTCTGAAGAATCAGGCTCGCACCCAAGTGACTTAAATCGACCAGGAGGGATTGGTATATTTAATAAAAACATAGCATTAATAAACAACGTTGTTCATGATGGTGAGTTTGGTATTTCAGCACAGATTTTATCTGAAAATGCTGTTATTTATGGCAACTTAGTTTATAACAATGGTTGGGAAGGGCCTGATCGAGGACATGGTCATGGATTATACGCCCAAAATGAATTAGAAAAAAAATACATCATGGAAAACATTATCCTTAATAACTTTGGTGGTTACAGTTATCATATTTATCGGGAAGATGGACCCCTTAATAACTTTATCTTTTATGGAAATGTGTCAATTAATGACACATTCCTGGTTGGTGGCATTCAACCAGCATCAAATGTAACATTGGTAGAAAACTATACTTATAATTCAACAATGAAATTGGGATATAGGTCTAAGTTCAATGAAACAGTAACTGTTATAAAAAACCATATTTGGAATCCTCAATCTAGCGCTTTTGAAGTCAATTGGTGGAATAATGCTAATATTGTGAATAATTATTTTTATTCCAATAAAACTTTGTCTTCTTTACAATTTCCGAATCCAGTTAATAACTACAATTGGGATAATAACTCATACTATTCGGAAACCAATCTTTCTTTTAGTTTACTTAGTTCAAACATGACATTTAACAATTGGAAGAAGTTGACAGGATTTGATTCAAATAGCAATTATTTTTCCTCATTACCAGACGGACAAGAAATCATAATTCGTCCAAATTATTTTGAAGAAAAACGTGGTCATATAATAATATTCAATTGGTCCAGAAACGAATCGGTAGAATTAGATGTATCATCGCTAGGTTTAGATATTGGCGACAATTTCATAATCCATAACGCTCAAAATTTCTATGATGAAACTTTTGAGGGAACGTTCGATGGAAACCCAATTTCTTTCCCAATGAATGGTTGGACTGTATCAAAACCAATAGGTTGGGACAATACTTTAGGAGAAAATAGCATTCCTGACTTCGGCTCATTTGTACTGATAACGGCTCAACAATAGAAACCATTCTAATGAATAAATAACAATAAAATCGAAAACAACCAATCACATTTCTCATTTGTTGGTAAGTCACTTCCTGATTAGGATTGCATCTCATAAGGAAAATCTCAGGTAGACCACGCATGAAATTTGCCATTGCTCGTTTTTGGGTTATCATTCCCTTAATTGGTTGTTCATCCTCCAGAGATTTTTCATGAGAATTCGAACACATTAATAATGTCCAACATAGGTATTCATGATAATCTTAATATGATTAATATTGGTTTATATCCTTCTTTTTTGTTGATTCATCTTTAAGAAAGCATACTTTGCATTTTTGTTAATTCTTTTCTGAACCATTTATGTATGGTATGATAAATTTAAATTTTTAACTAACCGAATCTCAATGATAATTTTTATCGTTTATAAGATTCACTATTGTAAAGAAAATAATTATAGAACTTCAAAGGTTCTATGTAAAATAGAATATCTAATTAGCCGAACATTATCACTCCTTTGAATTGAAGAGATATTCACTTATAAGGAATTAATGATCATGAAAAAAATACTCTTTAAGCTAACGAAAATTTTTTCACTTCTTATTGTTGTAGTTTGTTTACTTTCAATACAAAATATTGTTGCCTTTTCTCAGGATACAACAGATGCAACAGATACAAAGGTTTATTTACCACTTATTCAAGACACTTACACTCCACCTGAAAACAATCCCACTCCAACTGGATTACCTTCCTATACATCTAAATTATATGCAATCCAAGTTTCATCTGATGATTTTTTTGTAACAACAAATGGATCGGCAAACGGAGATGGTAGTATGGATAAACCATGGGACCTGGATAGTGCTTTATTAGGGCACTCTGAAGTCAGACCCGGTGATATTATATGGGTGCGTGGTGGAACTTATCGTCCGGTCAAGGAACCAAGTAAATTTAATATTAAGGTAAGTGGAAGTGAAGATAACCCTGTTGTAATTCGGGCTTATCCAGGGGAAAGAGTTACTATTAAAGATGCCGGGATTCAAATTTACAATCCAAATGTTGTCTTTTGGGGGTTTGAAGTTTTCAGCTCTGGTCTTGACCGTGTTGCAGAAGAATCAGGTTCCCACCCAGGTGACTTTTATAGACCTGGAGGGATCGCAGTATATAGTGACAATGTAGCTTTGATAAACAATATCATTCATGATGCGGAATATGGCATAACTGCACAAATAAGCATTGGAAATTTTTACACCGAGAATGCAGTCATTTACGGAAACTTAAGTTACAACAATGGCTGGAAGGGACCTGATCGTGGTCATGGATATGGGCTTTATGGCCAGAATGAGTTAGGCACGAAATATATATACGAAAACATTATATTCAATAACTTTGGCGGATACAGTTATCACATTTATCGCGAAAATGGTCCCCTGAAGAATTTCATATTTTTCGGTAACATTGCATTAAATGGCAATTTCTTAGTAGGTGGTTTACTACCAACCTCGAATATTCGATTTGAAGAAAACTACACATATAATGCAACCACCAAATTGGGTTTTAGTTCAGTTGGAAATGAAACCATTTCTGTTCAGAGAAATCATTTTTGGAGTGTCGATTCAAATGCTTTAGACGTTAAGTATTGGAAAAATGTTCGCGTTTACCAAAATAATTTTTATTCCACTGATAGCCTGGCATACCTGCTTTCATCTAGCCTGAATAATTACGATTGGAATGAAAATTTATACCATTCTACAAAACTAAGCCCATTTACCACAAATAATTCGAATATTGCCTGGGAAGCATGGAAAAAAACGACCGGATTTGATTCACAAAGTAAATATTATTCAGCGCTCCCCAATAACACAAATGTTACTGTTCGTCCTAATATCTTTGAAGCGAAACGTGGAAATATTATTATTCAAAATTGGTCAAAACTTGGATCGGTTTCGGTAAATATATCGAACTTAGGGCTAGAGATTGGTGATAAATACACCATCCATAATGCACAAAATTTTTATGTAGATCCCATTGTGGGTACGTATGATGGAAATCCAATTACCATCCCTATGAATGGGTGGACTGTTGCCATACCAATTGGATGGGATGAGCCATTGGGTGAAAATACATTTCCAAGTTTTGGAACATTTGTATTGATAACAAAACCTTAAGATTCTTGTATCATTAATTAACAAAAAATTGCGTGAGGAACCTCACGCAATTTTTTGTTAATTATATTTTTGTAATTTATTTATTTATGATCGGAAAATATATAAATTGATTGTAAAAAGGTAAGCGTTCAATAAAAATCCGATTATTAGGATATTCTGAACGATTTCCTGCTTTATCAAAAACAAATACAAAAATTTGGTTATACCCTAGATCTAAAATTCCCACATCCATAGAAACTGAATAAGGTTCCGTGAAAGCAGATCCAAGATCTACCAATTTATCATCAAATCCACCAGGTAATTTAGGATCATACCATGCATACCAAAGATGATCAAAGTCCTCTAAATCCTGCGGTGTTGCACGGAGCAGTACTGAACCATCCTGTACTGTGAAAGTGAGACCATTTGTTACCGGGTTGTCCCAATTCGCATTTAGAGGAGGCGTTAAGTCTACTTCGATATTAACCCTGGTTTCTTCAGAATAGGATATTCCGTCATACGCTTGATAGGTAAAAGAGTCTACTCCCACAAAATCGATTTTTGCCTGATAAGTAAACGATCCATCTGAGTTTAGGATAAATGTTGAAGCATGTGCAGGATTAGTTTGTATTTTTGCAGTTAAGATGTCATCATTTTCATCACTATCGTTTATGAGAACACCAGGTGCATCAATAACTAACACCTCACCGTTGATGTAATAAGTATCCTCATTTGCAACTGGCGAATAATCATCATCCAGATTGACGATATTTACAGGAGAAATGCCTTGTAAATTGTTATAATCAGCACCAACACTGGTGAACGAAAATGTTATTTGATAGAGTATGTCGCCATCAGCCAAAACATCATCGACTCCTGTAATGGTTACCTGCTGCAAAACAGACCAGTTTGAATTTGTAAATGTCAATTCATGAGATGTTGGCATAGTAATGACTCCTTCGGTAACATCTAAACTGGTTAAGTTTACAGTTACAGTGGACAAAGGTTGTGTATTCAATTTCAGGGAAAATTGCGCTGTTTGACCAGTTTCGCTGGTAACCAATCCATCAGTTTGGGTAATAAAAATGCCGGCAGTATCATTATCACTATTTGAAGCATTAACAGATTTTGATAAGCCGGCAAATCCGCTGTCATTTATGGCGTTCGTAACAGAGCTCTTCCCCAAATCTATCGTATAATTCTGAATTCCATCCTCAATTTCGTCATCTACCCCCGTCACCGCCACTGTTCGAGGAGTATCCCAATTGCTACTTGTAAATGTGAGACTGGTCGGTGATACAGTTCCTTCCGTTGTATCACTACTGGCAACGGGAATGGTTACACTTCCGTAAGGTCTGGCATCTAAAACAACTGTAAATTGAGCTGTTGTTCCATCTTCGCTGGTTAACATCGTAGTGTTATTTGGATCAATTGAAAAGCCCGCTATATCATCATCCGTGTTGGTCACCGATACGTCTGACACAACTTTGCCATTATAGTCATCATCACTAGAAGCTGCATCACCTGTGAAGATTGTATATCCTTTATTTCCATCAACATAATCGTCATCAACACCGGTTACTGTCACCGGTCGAGGAGTATTCCAATTGCTACTGGTGAATGTAAGACTGGCTGGTGATACTGTTCCCTCATCTGTATTACTACTGCTCAATCCAATCGTTACATCTGCTGAAGGTTGGGAATTCAATTTCACTGTGAAGGTATCTGTCCCTCCCGCCTCTGTCGTAGTCAATCCCGAGGTCGGTGTCACCGTCACCCCTGCAATATCATCATCTTCATTGGTCACTGAGACGTCCGACACACCTATGCCGCTATAGTTGCCATCACTCGAAGATGTAGCACTTGTGATGATCGTGTACTCTTGATCACCATCAACTATATCGTCATTCACCCCGGATACTGTTACTGTTCGAGGTGTATTCCAATTGCCACTGGTAAATGTGAGACTGGTCGGTGATACTGCTCCTTCGCCCGTGTCACTACTGTTCAATCCAATGGTTACATCTGCTGTAGGTTGGGAATCTAATACCACTGTGAAGGTATCAAACCCCCCCGCCTCTGTCGTAGTCAATCCCGAGGTCGGTGTCACCGTCACCCCTGCTATATCATAATCCGTGTTGGT
>CAZEDR010000216.1:0-6021 GCA_964510975.1 uncultured Melioribacter sp.
GCGAAACTACCGTACAGCAGACGCCTTATAACGAAAACGGAACACCGCAATCAAATAGAATACGCAAAGCAGCGCAGTATGCAAATTCGTTTGATGATGTTGTGAAAATTATGACGACAAAAAATAACGGCATGTACACTAACGATTGGCTTCTAGCAGATGTAAAGAAAAACGAAATTGGAATTCTTGTTTTAGGAACCAATAAATGGAAATTGTGGCGCAGCAGTAAAAATGATTGGTACAACGATGCTAAAGATTTTTATTGGAGTGTAAACAACAACAAAGATGTGGAAGTTAGGAAAGAATACATCGCAAATGCCGATGATGCCCCGGCGGATATTGTTTTCCGTCCGGTTAACCGGGATATAGCATTCTGGAATTTTTATCAACAAACTAAAGGCGAAATTGATCATCAAGCGGCGGTTAAATTGTGGAACTCCTCTCCAATCAACAGACCGCATGCTTGCGACGGAAAGGTAACTACATCGGAAATGGCAGAGCAAATGGTGTTCTTGCTTCATAATGGAAAAGTTACTCTGCGAGAACAAATGGTTGGCGAAAATGGAAGAATGGCGGACTTGCCTAACGCAGTTCCTAGACTAACGCTTGGTTACGCAACGGCTTCACCAATTTATATTGCCGAGAAATTAAAAGAGCTGAAAGAAAAAACTCCAGCAGCCAACAAAGTTTCAATCCCTACTTCAAATTACGCTGAAGTAAAAGAAGTTTATTCTTTCGACAAAGAAGCATTGTGGAAAGGAACCGTTTATCCGGCAACTGAAAAAGAAAATTGGTTTGTAAGCGGAACCGCCGCTTACTATAATATGCTGAAACAAACTCCGGCTGACGCGGACCGTGCGTTCACTTTTACCAAAGATGAACTTACGGAATTGAATTACAGACTTCTCTACACTATTTCTAAGGAAGGAACTGTGGCACCGTTGAATTCTAAAACAGAATATGATAGATACAGCAATTATCAGATTCCGAGAATTAGAGCAACCTATTTGTTTCATCAACTTAGACTGATGCTAGGCAACAAAACTTTTGCTGTTGTTATGAACAAGATTCACAATCAGTTTAGAGAGAAAAACATTAAGACAGATGAAATAATTGCATTGATGGAACCCCTTAGTGGAGCTGAGCTAAAAGATTTTGCTAAGCAGTGGCTTAATCGTGATGATGTTCCAAGCGTTTCAATAACTACTTCTTCGGAGGAAATCACCGGCGGATATAAACTTCAACTCAATATTAAACAAAGCGGGGCTCCTTATCATTTTTTTACAACAGTTGCCGTTGATCTTCCAAAAGAAAGAATTGTAAAAATTGTTGAAATTGATGAGGCCGATCAAACAATTGATTTAGCGTTGACGGATAAACCGGCTAAAGTGATTTTTAATTATGGTAACGACATACCAGTCCAAAGAAATAGTTTTTATACTTATGCCAATTTGTTCGATGACTTTGCAAACGTTTTAATTGTGTATGGAACAAATCAGCAGCTTGAAGCAAATCACACATCAGCGCTTCGTTATCAAAAAGTTATTGCGGATAGGTTTACGGAAGTTTTCTCTCCGATAAAGAAAGATGTTGAAGTAACCGAGAAAGAATTGTCGGATAATGATTTGGTAATTCTAGGCTCGCCAATCGAAAACAGTCTAGCAAAGGTTGTTTGTGAAAAACTTGGCGTTGCAACTGGAAAGTATTTTTTCAAATGGATGGGAAGCACTTACAATTATAACGATGATGGGCTATATGTTACTTTCCCCAATCCGTTTAACGAAAAGAAAACAGTTTACCTTTTCTTAGCAAACAGTGCGCAAGAATTATTTCAAATGACTAAGCGGCATCAACCCGCACCGGCTTGGGCTTTGTTCAAGGGCGATAGAATAGTTAAAAGAGGGTATCACTTAGTTTCAGAATTAGAAAAAGTATTAAACTGATTTAAATAGTATTCCGAATTAAATGCCCGCCAAATTTGGCGGGCATTTTTGTTTGAAGGAAATTTCGGTTAGTGGATACAGCAAACAGCAAAACTTAGATTGAGTACCAAACGCTCCACCACAATAAAAAGTTTTTAAATAGCCTTCAATTTGTAGTCAAAATAAATCAAACCGAATTGATGCCTTTTCTTTTACTCCTTCTTTGGATATAATTGTGCCGCAACTCTAAAAGTAATATGTTTAAGTCACTACCATTAGGTTAAACAGAATGATTGGAAATAAACACAAGATGATGAACGTTAAACAGCTTTCAACAATATTTCTCTTTCTTTTTACATTTTCCGGCTATGCGCAGCAAAAGAACAACATATTGGCAAAAGTCGGCTCGGTCTCAATTACAAAAGAAGAGTTTGTTAAGCGGTTTGAACTCTCTCCACATCCGAGGGAAAATAAAGATGAAGACTCAATAACAATAAAATCGGAATTCCTTAAGACAATACTTGCGGAAAAATTGTTAGCCGTGGAAGCTGTTGCAAGAGGATTGGATAAAACCAAAGAATTTGTAGATGCCTTTAACTTTATGCGCGATTATTATTTGCGTGATATGCTCTACACAAAAGAAGTTAAAAGCAAAGTTGCCGTTCCCGATTCTGAAATTGTAATTGGCAAGGAAAGAATAAAGAGAACAATAACAACTAAGTTTATCTTCTCAACGGACGAAAAAGAAATAACGGATTTATATAAAGCAATTGTTAATAGTGCGGCGTTCGATTCGATTTTAGCAACAAGACCGGAGAAAGAAGAACAGAAAACTGCGGCCGAAGTTACGTTTGGAACTATGCATAAAAAAATGGAGGATGTGATTTTCGGGTTGGCGCCGGAACAGATCACCCCTATTATTGAATTGAAGGAGGGCTGGTACATATGCAAAGTCTATTCTGTCTCAATAAAAAATTCTCTAGATGAAAAAGATCTTAGAAAAGTACAGAGAGTAGTTGAGGATAGGGAAGAGGATAAAATTTACCAAGTATTTTACAAACAGTTTTTCAAGGGAATTGTAGTTAATGCCGATAGAAGATTATTCAATGCTTTATACGATGCGCTAGATGTCTTTCTTAAGGGAAATAAAAGCACGCTTATTCCGCAAAAAGGTAAGTTTACAATCTTTGAAACAGAAATAGAGAAAGTTAGAAAACTGCTGAACGCAAACGACCTCGCAACTACATTCATAAAATTTGAAAAGAACCCTATTTCACTAGGCGCATTTTTAGATTATATGAATCACGCCGGTTTCGATTTCTTGCGTACGGAAAGCGGATATCTTAAACGCAGATTAAACGGTTATATATCCAGCTATATTCAAAATCAGATTGTAGCTCGTGAAGCCTTAAAAAGGGGTTACGATAAGTTGCCTGAAGTTGCGGAAGACTTAAATATTTGGCGGGATAATTACCTCTCAAACATGATGATGAAACAAAACTATAAAGCGCAAAGCATTACAGATGAAGAAGCATACGCGTTTTATTCAAAGAATAGCGGCATTATTCCTAAAGTTGATGAAGTAAAGTTTTCCAAAATCGTAACTGATGATTTATATAGTGTAGAAAAAGTTCTGGATGGCGCCGATAAAGGAGCCGATTTTGCTGAACTGAAAAAGAGATATTCGAAAATTGAAGAGCCTAAAGAGGAACAAGAAAAATTCCATGCTTTAAATCAGCAAGGCGATCTTTGGAAAGCTTTAGGCTCTATGAAGGTTGGCGAAGTTTACGGTCCGCTGAAATTAGATGAGGGTTTTGCCGTTATAAAGCTTTTAGAAAAACGTGAAGGAAAGAAAGAACAGATTGAATCTTTTGAAGAAGCTAAGCCACAGTTAAAAAGTATTATGCAAACAAAGAAAATGTATAAAGAACTTGAAGAAACTACAGCGAAGCTCGCCCTCGAAAACAAAATGCAAATAAACGAGAAGATGCTACAATCAATAAAAGTTAACATGCTGAATATTATTGTTTTCCGTAGATTCGGTTTTGGCGGGCAACAATTGGCTGTTCCTTATGCACCTAATTTTTCGAGCTGGTACAAAGTATACGAACAAATGAAGAAGGCACAATCTCTTTAAGTGATAAAGAAACTTAAAAAATATTCTAAGACAGTTTACTTTTCGGTATTAACAATTACCGCGCTGGTAATTTCCGTGCTGGCGGTTATGCTGTTCTGGAATGTTACTTCTTTTCAACCGTCTAGTGCTTCTCAAACAATTTATTTTGCAGACAACATTTCTCCCAGCCACAGACTTTTGGTTGAGCTATTTAATAAAAAGCACGCCGGGAAAATAAAAGTTATTCCAATTGATCTCCCTTTTGAAAAATTTAGTACAAACGAACGCAAAGAACTTTTAATTAGATATCTACGAAGCAAGAGTGATAAAATAGATGTCTTTAGTGTTGATCAAATTTGGGTGCCGAGATTTGCAAAGTGGACGGAGCCGCTAAACAAATATATAACTCCGGCCCAGAGCGCACAGATTCATGAACAAGTTTTGAAAACATGCTATTACAAAGATAATTTGGTTGCTCTGCCCTTGTACTTTGATATTGGAATGCTCTACGTGAATAATAAAGTGATTCAGAAAATTCCGAATCACACTAAGATTATGCAGAAACTGAAAAACTTTATTACATGGGAAGATTTTGTTGCGATAGGAATGGAAATTAATAAAGGCAAACAGCCATTCTATTTATTTGCAGCAGACGATTATGAAGGATTGATGTGCAGCTTTGTAGAATTACTCGCAAGCCAGAATAAACAATTGTTTGAGGGGGATTCAATTCGTTTGCAAAATAAAGAGTGCAAAAAAAGTTTACATCTGCTGGTTGATTTAGTAAACAAATATGGCTTATCGCCAAAGTCGGTTCTTGATGCGAGAGAATCTCAATGTTACAGAACATACATTTCTGAAGATGGATTTTTCTTGCGGGGCTGGTCGGGATTAGATGCCTGGTATAAATACGTTATTGCTCCGGTTGATGTTTCAAAAGATTATACAATTGTACCGGTTCCCCATTTTGCCGGAGGAAAACCGGCGAGCATAGTTGGCGGCTGGAATCTGATGCTATCAAAATATTCTACTAAGAAAAGTGAAGCAATAGAGTTTATACGGTTTTTAATTAGCGAAGAAGCACAAAAAATTATGTATGAAAACGGCGGCTATCTTCCGGTAAGCAAATCCATTTATAATGATGAAAAATATTGCCGTGCTAATCCGCAAATAGAATTATATAAAAAACTAATTATTACGGGTGTTCACCGCCCGTTCTTAGATAAATATACTCGCTGTTCGGATATTTTAGCTCACTATTTAAACAGAGCCATTGCAAAAGAAATTTCTGTTGATGAAGCTCTTACAAGTGCCGAACAAGTGATTAATTCCGGAGAATTTTTCATAAAATAATTATGCAGCATAAGAATACATTAATAGATAGCCTCAAGAGATATCATTTCGAGTTCAAACACTTAACAGTGTTGTTCGTCGGATTGATTTTGTTTCAATTGGTTCTGTCGTTTGTGCATAAAGCCTCGCTGCGTAATTTTGTTGAAAGCACACAAGAGTGGTTTCAGAAACACTCAGCGGAAAAATTTGCAAACCTTAGCTCAACAACTCTCGAACTATTGTTGGAAACTACTCGCTTAAGTTCCAGCATAAATGAATCTGATAGAAGGCGCGTAATTCAATTCTTCGATATCATTTTAAACCAGCAAGTATTGCAGCAGAATGTAGAAGAAATTTGTTTACTTGTCTCCGATGGAAATAATATTTACGCAATAGATGATGGTAAAATTTTATACTCATTCATTTTTTCGAGAAGGATTGAGCAGCCGGACGCATCCTCTAGACACCAAGAAGCAATTTCACGTTACCGAAAATTTAAAAGCGAGCTTGAAACAAACGAACAAATAATAAACGAATTAAGTAACAAGCAGACGTATCACATCTTTGTTCCTTTCGTCCCGAACGGAGAATTTATAGGCGCGCTATATATGCGCAATACGGCCGACGTTTCCTTTATTCAACGCGAAATTG
>CAZEDR010000217.1:0-5628 GCA_964510975.1 uncultured Melioribacter sp.
AAATGCAAAATATTTGCCGGTTACTCTAAAGATCAGTACTATCTTTTTACAGTCGCGCAAGAGGGTGTTATACATTACTATATATTTTATAAGAATAACGAAACTATGGCAAAATATAGTTTGAACTCTTTTACAAAACAGTCTTTAATGGACATAGATTTAGTTGTGGAAAACAGAGTCAACTTTGTTATGATGGGAGGATACGGATTTACTTTGCTTAAATATGATGCGGGCGCTTCATTCGTTGGTATAAATTCGGATCAAGAAGTAGCAACGGAGTACAATCTCTATCAGAACTATCCAAATCCTTTTAACGCTTCCACAAATATTAAGTACTCTTTACCCGCAAGCGGTTTCGTATCAATAAAAATATATGATATTCTTGGAAGGGAAGTTGAAACCTTGGTTGATGAATACAAACAAGCCGGTAATTATACAGTTACATTTAACACAAGTCATCTCGAGCGGAGTAGAGAGATGACGAGCGGAATTTACTTTTGCAGAATGAGCGCCGGCAATATTGTTAAAACAAATAAACTCTTGCTGCTTAAATAGAATTATACTTTTTCCCGTAGCGTCGGGACCTATTTCCTTGACGCTATTAGAGCAGCATAGTTAACCGGCTAATAAATAGTGATGTATTATGGGCAAATTGATTAAAGATGTTTATCAAATCATCAGAGAGAATTGGAGATTGTTTTTCACAATTCATCTTCTTTTTTATCTGTTCATAGTTATCGGGTTCTTCTTCTATAATCGTGAGTCATTTATTTCAATGGTAAACCAAATTAGAAATGGTGACGGACTCTTGTCATACGTTTATAAATATTACTATGTGGAAAGGGATGTTCCGTTTGCAATTTTACTTACATTTTCAGTAAATCTATTTATTGCAACGGCAGCTACTATTTCTTTACCAACTTTATTAGTCCCGTTTATAGGATTGATTCCAACTTTTACCAGAGCATTTCTTTGGGGAAAGTATTTTAGTATAGACAGTATTATATATAAGCCGCTCTCAATCGGTGTAATAGTTTTAGAAGGGGAAGGATATATTATAGCTGCATTTGCTGTTACTTTATATAGCATGTATCTGTTGCGCCCGGAGTTTTATGGATTCGCTACAAGAGGAAAAGCATTTCTTGCGGGAATTAAATCAGTCGGCAAATTATTCATTTTAATTATTCCCATTCTTTTTGTTGCCGCAGTATATGAAGTATTGATTACGGATGGTGTAATTGATTTTCCCCGTCATCATTATCCAAAAGGGAAAATAGTGCTATCGGGTCCCGAAGTAAAACTAATGAATACCGGCTGTAAAGTTCGTTACGATTCTCTTTCTGTAAATCCTAATGAAGCAAAAGTTGCGGGTTACTTGCTTGAAGAAATTGGATATCTGAAAAAAGGGGATCAAGACGTAGTAAAAATTGATAAACAGAATAATTCCTTCATTGTTCGGATTTATCTGGATGAAAAATATTGGAGTAATGAGGGAGTAATTAAAAAATTTGCCTCAATGAAAAGGAAATTCCAAGAAATAAATGGTAAGCAACAGATTAGGGTACTAGCCTTTTGCTTAAACGATAATAGTATTAAAAAAGAAAAATATTTATGAAGCATTTATACAGTCCGGCAGCTTATTCAAACCGGCTGCAGTATGCTGCACGGTTTTGTTTTCAACAGTGCCGCTGCTTTTTCACCGGCGCCGATAAATTTGTTAATTGAATTAGGGGGAACTAGCTACCAATTTGTTAATTGTGCTGCTATCAACATGAAAGAGAAACTGTTTACCTAATTAAGAATAATGTTTCAACTATTCCACGGGAGATTTAAGTGTGAAAACTGTCCTACTAATGTTCATCCTCATTACAAGTGCTTATGCACAGCAATATATTATTGATTTTGACGGCGATAAGAGGCAAGGCCGAAAAGGGAGGGTACAATACGTTGTTGATTTAGTTGATTCCACGGAAATGTTTGCGAATGACTCTTTAGTAAATAAAGTATATCATAAGAAGACATACAAGACTGCCGGACGAATGGAGAATCTTAAAACAACGATTGATGGTAAAGATATTGCTCATAAGTATATTGTTGATTACTTCACAGTCAAAACTGATACTAGTGAAATTAATTTATTTTCAAAGGGAACAGAAATTGTGTTTAGAATTAATGACCAAAATGGGACGATGTATGAGATTGAAAATAGAGCCTTAACAGGGGAGGAAATTGCAAAGTATTGGCAATTCGAGATCCGAATATGCCAACTGAAAATGAGCTTTACAGCCCAAAGAAGCCCGTGAAAATAGGAGAATCTTGGAAAATTGATAGGGAGAAATACATTGCTACATTCGAAAAAGATGAAAAAGTGGATATTTCTAATCTGGCAATAGATGGTACTTTTAGTTTGGAAGGAATAGAAAAAAATAACAATAAAAAATATCTCAAAGTAACGGGGGTCATCTCATTAGATGGAATGAAGTCTGATATGCCATCACTCCCGATTCCAATAACCGATATAAAAACAATGTTTTATTATACGGCATTACTTCCAACAGAGAAGAATATTAGAAGGTTAAAAGACGAATTCACTATCGAATTAACTCAAACTGCAGAAGGTACAGTAAAGAATAATGAACATGAATATTTTGTTAGAGCATCAAATAAAATAATTGAGAGAACCAGCAGAAAATTTTCATATTGAAAAACATTTTTTTGATAGACAACCATACAACTAGTAAGTACAAGGTGAGTGTATGTTTTGTAGAATATGCTTAGCTGTTTTTCTTGTTACATTATACGTGTGCAGAGCACAGGATAATTCAGAATTGAAGCGAATGTATGAAGAGGATCAATACAGTAGAAAAGCAGAAAAGATTGATTGGAAAGAACTCACCAAACAAGATTCTACGAGAAGAGTTAGAGTTGGCGAAATGATAAAACAAGATTTGCTTCTTACTTCAAATGATTTTTACCATGCAGCAATGATTTACCAGCATGGTAAAGATTCTATCTCATACAAATCAGCTTGGGAATATTCTCAAAAAGCTTTCTTTATGGATAAAGCAAATGAAAATGCACGCTGGTTGTCCGCAGCAAGCTACGACAGATATTTGTTAAGCATAGGTAAGCCGCAAGTTTATGGCACTCAGTTTATTGTTTTAGATAAAAAATACTACTTACGCGATTTTGACAGTACGAAAGTTTCCGATTCCGTTAGGACATTTTTTGGTACACGCACAATAAAGGAGATAAAAGATTATCTAACCGAGAAAAACGGAGGGGATAAGGGATTGCTGATATTTCCTAAATCAAATAAGGTAATTGGTAAGTAGCACGGAAATCTACCAGTCGGCATTCTATTGCATATGCGGGTGGGGAAATCATCAATTTTGTTAGTACAAGGAATGGAAAATTCTATGTCAAAAAAGTATAGGGTATATCAAGTAGATTCTTTTACAAAAGAATTGTTCAAAGGAAATCCGGCCGGGGTTGTTGCAAATGCCGATGGACTTACCGTGATACAGATGAGAAGTATTGCGAGAGAGTTAAACAATTCTGAAACGGCTTTCATTTTATCAGCGTCAGAAAATACTCATGACGTATGGATAAGATTCTTTACTCCAACAATTGAAGTCCCAATTTGCGGCCATGCTACAATAGCTGCTCATTACATTCGTTCACTTGAAAATAGTTTGGAATCCTCCACAGTTATCCAGAAAACCGGTGCGGGAATTTTGCCGGTTGAAATACTTAAAGAGGGTGATGATTATAGAATTGTAATGACCCAAGGTAAAATTGAATTTGAAGAGCCGTTTAATGCTGAAATGAGAAACAAAATAATTCAAGCGCTGAACATTTCCGAAAGCGAAATCGATGAAAAATGCCCGATGCAAATTGTATCTACCGGACATTCGAAAGTAATGATTGGAATTAAAAGGCAAAAGGTTTTGGACTCACTTTCTCCCAACATGGATGCGCTGACTTCAATCAGCAAAGAAATAGAATGTAACGGCCATTTCGTTTTTACATTCGATACAAATGAGAAAGATATTTTAACAAAGGGGAGAATGTTTGCGCCGGCAATTGGAATTAATGAAGATCCGGTTACCGGCAATGCAAATGGGCCGCTCGGCGCGTATTTGGTTTATCACAAATTAGTAAAAACTAACGGCAAGAAGTTCTGCTTCAAAAGTAAACAAGGTGAGGCGATTAATAGAACGGGAATAATTGAAGTAGAAGTTGAGATTGAAAACGAATTACCTAAGGTAGTTAAAGTAGGCGGCAACGCGATAGTCGTTTTTAAAACAGAAATTGAACTGTAAATTATATCCAACTATATAGCTGGTACAATTAAAACAATTAAAAACAGATTGATAATTAATTGTGAGTAACTCTATGTTTAATGCAAACAGACATAAGCAATATGCGATGGATTCAATTACCCATGGAGAGGATGAATTCAAAATTCCTATCGAAATATATTTTCTGGCTAAGATTCAGTTATACCTCACCGGTAGAATCACAAAAGGTGTTGAGATATTTGGTATTAGCGGTTTGGAAATGCGTGCTTTAATGTTTTTGGTAGAGTATATGGAATTAATCAATTACGCAAAAAGTAATCAGTATCGTGTTTTTGTTTTCAAGGAGGGAAGTTATTTTGGGAATGGGAATTGGTATTTGAGATTTGTTAGTAAGAATTTAGAAATCTAACTGCATCGTTAATTCTCTTTATCTTTTCCGGTATTTAGGTACTAGTATCCAGTAAGCCAAAATGGCTGTATTTACTGAACTACGGTTAGGCCACAAATTCCTTAATCCTACTCTGGAAAGCCAACACTTTCGGTTTTTCAAACGGCGCATTTTATTATATTGCATTAAAATTTTGCGATACCTTCTATGGAAAATTTAATAGGGAAAGTGATTGATAACTTTCGTGTCGTTTCCGTTCTCGGGAAGGGGGGAATGGGAATCGTTTATAAGGCATACGATACCAGACTTGACCGTTATGTGGCAATCAAACTTCTTAGTTCATCTGTAATTGATAAAGAACGATTTGTTGAGCGTTTTAAACGAGAAGCTAAAAACCAAGCTAAACTCACTCACCCTAATATTGTTGGTGTTTACGGCTTTATAGAATACTCTAATCTGTTGGGAATTGTTATGGAGTATGTTGAAGGGGAAAGCCTTGAAAAAGTAATTGATCGGCAAGGAAGATTTAATCTGCAAGATGTTATTTACATTCTAAAACATCTACTTCAAGGAATTGGTTATGCCCACCAAAGAGGTTTCATTCACAGAGATATCAAACCATCAAATATCATTCTGAATAAAGAAGGTATTACTAAGATAATGGATTTCGGCATTTCGAAATCTTTAGTTGATAACAATATGACCAAAACCGGCTCCAAAATTGGAACGGTTTATTATATGAGTCCCGAACAAATCCGCGGGCATGATGTTACAAACAGAAGCGACATTTACTCTATCGGTTGTACGATTTACGAAATGATTGTTGGCCAGCCTCCATTCGATTCCACAAGCGAATATGAGGTAATGGATGGACATCTTAAGAAAAGCATTCCTAAAATAAGCGAACGTGTTACCGGGTTGCCAGATAAACTTGAA
>CAZEDR010000217.1:5638-6009 GCA_964510975.1 uncultured Melioribacter sp.
GATAGAAAGAGCGAAGTTGTTGGCGAGTGGGTAGATCTAGTTGAAAAGATTATTACTAAAGCTTTGCAGAAAGATCCAAACGCACGTTACGCAAACTGTGAAGAGATGTATGACGAAGTTTTGGAAGTAGATAAACAACTTTCAAAAATCCAAACAAGTTATTTTGAAAAAGTACCTCAGAGAACAAAGAAATATAAATTTTTTGCAGCCGCTACGTTTATTGGCGCCGGCATTTTCCTTTTAGTGTTGATGTACTTAGTTATCAATCAAGTTTCTTCAATACTGGATAGCAACGAACTGGAAAAATTTAAGAAGTACAGTATCCAAACATTGTTTGAATCAGATAACAAAAAAATGAAACTCTCAGAACT
>CAZEDR010000218.1:0-5963 GCA_964510975.1 uncultured Melioribacter sp.
TTTGTCAAGAGCTATTAAAAAGAACCGTATGACAATATGACGCGTATGCGGCTCAAGAATTTAGGCTGACCACAGGCTTGTTATAGGCCGAGTAGAGGCTTGGAGGAGGCTGTGACAGAATGGCGTTGAGAGTATAGTCACTCGACTTCGCTCGTGATAAATTCCGAACGAAGAACAGAAGTGGTTAGTGATTGGTTATTTGTTATTGGAAAAAGCCAGCAGTATAAAGGCTGGCTTTTCAACTACTATTATTTTTCAACAGAACGGGCAAAGATATAGTCTAAATTCTTAAGCAATTTTTCTGAGTTAAATAGTTCATCAATCTCTTCTTCTGAGAGATATTTGCGAACACTTTCAGAAGCAAGTAACTCATCCTTAAGATTTTTATTAGAATTAGCCCAAACTTCCATAGCTGACTTTTGAACAAAGGCGTAAGCCTCTTCGCGTGTCATTCCTTCTTCGGTTAAACGTAAGAGTACAGTTTGAGAGAAGATTAATCCTCGTGTTAGATTAAGATTCTTAATCATGTTTTCCGGATAAATAACCAGATTGCTTACAAGTTTTACAGCAAGAGATAGAATATAATCGAGAGCAATACAGCTATCGGGGATTATTATTCTCTCAACGGATGAGTGGGAAATATCACGTTCATGCCAGAGAGCAACATTCTCAAGAGCAGCCATTGCGTTTCCGCGAAGAAGTCTGGCAATACCGGTTATGCGTTCGCTTACAATCGGGTTACGTTTATGAGGCATTGCAGAAGATCCTTTCTGACCTTTTGAGAAAAACTCTTCTGCTTCTAAAACTTCTGTTCTTTGAAGATGACGAATCTCGATAGCAACTTTTTCCAGTGTTGAGCCGATAATAGCTATTGTTGTAAGAAAATGCGCATGGCGATCTCTTTGAACTACTTGTGTTGCAACCGGTTCAGCGGAGAGGCCAAGTTTTTCACAAACATATTCTTCAACTTTTGGAGAGAGATGTTCAAATGTTCCAACCGCACCGGAAATTTTTCCACAAGCAACGGATTGAATAGCATGTTCGAGCCGTTCTATATTTCTTTTTATTTCTTCAAACCAGAGAGCAAATTTTAATCCCATTGAATAAGCTTCGGCGTGGATGCCGTGGGAGCGGCCAACGCATATTGTTCTTTTATGTTCCAGCGCTCTTAGTTTAAGTGCATCTCGAAGCAAAGCTAAATCCTTTAGAAGAATCTCTCCCGCACTTTTTATTTGGTAAGCAAGCGCAGTATCCAGAACATCTGACGATGTCATGCCGTAATGAATATGTCGGGAAGCCGGACCAACATTTTCGGCGACATTTGTTAAGAAAGCGATCACATCATGTTTTGTAGTTTCTTCAATTTCGAGAACTCTTTTTACATCAAATTTAGCTTTGGTTTTTATTTCATCAAGATCAGCTTGAGGAATCTCGCCCATTGAAGCTCTGGCTTCGCAAGCAAGGACTTCAACTTTTAACCAGGATTCAATCTTAAATTCATCCGTCCAAATCTTACCCATTTCGGGGCGAGTATATCTTTCGATCATGATTTTTTCTCCAGCTTCATTTTCTTAGTCATTTCTTTTTCACCTCTGATGAATTTTATTTCAACAGTATCGCCGGTTCTATATTCTTGTATGTAGCTCAGGAAAGATTCCAAGTTGTTGATTTTATAATCATCTAAACTAATAATAATATCTGCAACAGCTAAGCCCGCTTTATCTGCCGGAGAATTTTTGGTTAACTGAGAAATTATAACGCCTCGATTGGCAAATAAATTATAAGTCTTAGCAAAATTTTCATCTACTGTTATTATGTTAAGTCCGGTCCAAAAATCCCTATCAACTTTCCCCTTTGTTTTAAGGTCTTGTACGATATTTTTTATCTTATTAACCGGAATTGCAAAACCAACGCCAATACTTCCAATGTTCAGTCCATACTTTGTTGCATCTTGTGATTGAGCGATAATAGTATTCATACCTATTAATTCACCAACCGAATTTACGAGGGGCCCTCCGCTGTTACCCGGATTAATAGCAGCATCAGTCTGCAACATATTTACATAGTAGCGGTTATTTGCAGGAGAGATGGTCATACCTGTCGCGGAAATTACTCCAACAGTAACAGTAGGTTTATCATTTATATCAAAAAGTCCGAACGGATTTCCTAGAGCAATTACCCATTCTCCAATCATGATGTCGTCCGAGTTTCCCAGTTTAACATAAGGTAAATCTTTCGCGTCAATTTTAAGAAGGCAAATATCAGAAGCGGGATCGCTGACAATTGTTTTTTGAGCCGTGAAGATCCTTCCATCGGTTAGCGTAACTGTTGCCACAACGGCATTTCCGGCGACGTGATCGTTTGTAAGAATATACCCATCCGGCGAAATAATTACACCGCTTCCTAAACTTTTTACTTTCTGATTATAAACTCTTGGAGCGAAAAACTGACTCCAGAACGGATCGGCATTCCATACATCTTGATATTGTCTTATCTCAGTGACGTTAATACCAACAACAGCCGGGCTAACTTCCTTAACAGTTTTGGTAATTATCGTTTGGCGCGATGTGTAAATTTCATCCGTTGCCTTTAAGCGGTCCGAGTTTTGAGCTTGCAAAACAAAAGCAAAAGCAAAAAAGAAATAGAACGCGGATAACGCGGATCGAGCAGATCTAAGCAGATAAGAATATGAAAAAAAATGGGATGTCATTTTAGATTTCCTTTTTATTATTCAAAAATTTTATGTAGTCCCGCATAGGGATGATATGTTTAGATAATATTATAATCATTAATAGTGTAACCGAAAGACTAAATTCATTAAGTGATGATGGAACTTTGAAGGAGAACATTATCATCAGTTGAGGATATGTGAAAGCGCCAACTGCTGTAAACAGAGTTGCCATGAAATTGCCTAAGTGTATACTCTTGCTGAATAAATAAACAGCGACCCAGTTTAATGCCCAAATTACAAGGACCGGAACAGAAATAAAAAGTGCGCCTCCGGCTGCAGTTGCAAGTCCTCTTCCTCCTTTGAACTTTAGCCAGGGGGAGTAGCAGTGTGAAAATACTGCGGCCGTTAATCCAACTATTGCAACTAAAAAGGTCTCTCCCAAAAAGGTGAATGTAATAAATGTACTAAGCCATCCTTTAAGAGCATCAACTGCAAAAACAATTAAGCCAATTATTTTAGAATTAGTTACCTCAAAAGAATTCATGGCTCCAACATTCCCGGAACCATTTTGGGTTATATCAAGTCCATGCGATCTTTTTAACAGCAAGTACGCTGTGGGGAAAGAACCCAGAAAGTAGCCGATTATTAAACTATATGTATATTCCATAAGCAATAGAACGCAGATTTAACAGATTAAACAGATTTCCGCTGATAAAGAAAAAACAATTAATTAAGTTTTGATTCATAAGTAAATTTAAGAAATAAAGCATGGCTGAAAAATAGGCATTAAGCACTTTTATTACCTCGGGATAAACTTTGTTCCAGAGTAGGCATGGATGAGGCCACAGGCAGAAACCAAAAAACAAAAGTAATTAGTATTGAGTATTTAGTATTGAGATTGAGAAAAGCGATAAGGTAATAGGCGCGAGAAGAAGATGTTGTTGGTGGGTGAAAAAGTGAAAAGTAAAACGTGAAAGGGAAAAGGTGAAAAGTGTATGGCATTAAAAAGCATGTTGAAATGAGAGGAGAAAAAGATCGAGGGGGAAATGAAAATTGTAAAGTGAAATGATATCGGTGTAATGAGAAATGCTTGCTTCATTGGATGCTGAATACATTAAGCCGCAAGGAAACATTTTCCAGCGGGGTTAACCCCATAACCGTAAGAGAATAAAATGTGCGAAGCAATAAAATGTATTAATAACTCATGTTGTGATTATATTCAGCTTAATGACATTTGATAAAGGCACACACCATGATTTTGTCTTAATGTCTCAGAAGTCACCAAAAAAGCAAATCCGGTTAATTTTATTATAGTTAGCGCTAATCTAATTTTCATGGGTAACTATTTTTTTTTATTTTGAGTAGCAAATCAAAAGAATCACAACGGAGGCACGGTTGATTAATTATGTAGGTCGTTTTAACGTAACACCATCTCTACCGGAGAAATTAGAACCGTTAAGAGCAATTGTCTACAATTTGTACTGGACGTGGAACCACGACGCGATAGAACTATTTAGAAGATTAGATCGAAAACTCTGGGAAGAAACTCATCATAATCCTGTAATGATGCTGGGAAAATTAAGTCAAGAACGACTCAATCAGGTTAGCAACGATGATAGTTTTATCTCTCATATGAACCGTGTGAAAGATCAATTAAGCATTTACATGCAAGAGCGCACATGGTATCAAAAGCATTATGAAATAAAGGAAAAAAATATAATAGCTTATTTCTCGGCCGAATTTGGTCTTACGGAATGTCTTCAAGTTTATTCTGGAGGTTTGGGGGTTCTCTCAGGCGACCACTTAAAATCGGCTAGTGATTTAGGTTTACCGCTAGTTGCAATAGGACTATGTTATAAGGAAGGTTACTTCCAGCAATATTTAACAAACGACGGCTGGCAGCAAGAACGTTATGAGATAACAGATTTTTATAATCAGCCGATGGAATTGGTGCTTGATAAAAATCAACAGCCGGTAAAAATTGATTTGGAATTCCCGGGTAGAAACGTTGTTTTCCAGATATGGAGAATACAGGTTGGCAGGCTTCCGCTATTCTTACTAGATACTAATGTTCCGGAAAATGCCGAAGAGGATAAAAAAATTACCCGCTCACTCTATGGCGGAAATGTTGAGACAAGAATACAGCAAGAAATTATTTTAGGTATTGGTGGTATTCGCGCGCTAATAGCAATGGATATTAAGCCGGTTGTTTGTCATATGAACGAAGGGCATTCAGCTTTCCTATCATTAGAAAGAATCCGCAACTTGATTAAGCACCATAGCCTTACTTTTAACGAAGCAAAGGATATGAATTTTTATTCGAACGTATTTACTACACACACTCCCGTGCCGGCGGGAATTGATATCTTTCCGAATGAATTGATCGAAAAATATTTTGGGTTTTATTACCGTAATGAACTTCAGATAAACGATAAAACATTTTACGGTTTAGGGACAATCATAAAAGATAAAGCTCCTAGTAATTTTAATATGGCGCATCTTGCAATGAACATGGCAGGTTATGTTAACGGAGTAAGCAAGCTTCATGGCTTGGTGAGTAAGAAAATGTGGATGGCTGGATTTCCGGAAATACCATTTGATGAAATACCTATTGATTATGTAACAAACGGAGTTCACACGCCAACGCATTTATCAAATGATATGAATGAACTTCTTTACAGATATTTAGGGGATAGGTTTGTCCGCAATCCATCGGATGCTGAGGTTTGGAAATCGATTGATGAAATTCCGGATGAAGAATTATGGCGCACTCATGAAAGAAGAAGGGAACGTTTAGTAGCGTTTGCACGAAACAGATTATCAAAACAGATTATTGCCCGCGGCGGATCAAAATCGGAATTAGCTTTTGCTCGTGAAGTATTGGATGTGCAGGCATTAACGATAGGTTTTGCAAGACGCTTTGCTACTTATAAAAGAGCTACATTAATCTTCAGAGATCTGGATAGATTGGTCAGCATTTTAAGCAATCCCGATTATCCGGTACAATTTATTATTGCCGGCAAAGCCCATCCAAAAGATGAAGAGGGGAAAAAATTAATTCAAGAAATAGTTGCGCTATCGAAAGATCCGCTGCTTAGGAAAAAAATTGTTTTCCTTGAAAATTATGATATGAATGTTGCCCGCTATTTAGTTGAAGGATGTGATGTTTGGTTAAACAATCCGAGACGGCCTCTTGAAGCGAGCGGAACATCGGGTATGAAAGTAATTGCAAACGGAGGACTTAATTTCAGCGTAATGGATGGCTGGTGGGATGAAGCTTATACACCAGATG
>CAZEDR010000219.1:0-5935 GCA_964510975.1 uncultured Melioribacter sp.
ATCCATTTATCGTGTGCGTCAAAATCCGCAACGAATCTTTTCATCGCATTTACTGCAACTGATTCATCAACATAACTTCTGCGGCAAGCGTTTTCGCAATCGCGCACGCAAACTCTTCCAATAGAAAGCGGCAGCGGATTACTTTCTTTGATCAGCTTTAACGCTTCTTCATATTGTCCCATTGAAATAAGCGCAATGTATGATTGAGCATCAACTCCAGCAGGACAGTTATTCTTGCAAGGTCCAATGCAATCCGCATAGTGATTGGACATAATAAGCTCAAGCGCAGTTTTTCTAGTAGAAACAATTCTTTCGCTGCGAGTGCGAATCTTCATTCCATTTACAACTTTGGTTGCGCATGAAGGAACTAGTTTGTTCATTCCTTCAATTTCAACAACGCACAAGAAGCAAGATGTAAAATGTTCTAAGCGGTCATCGTGGCAAAGTGTCGGAATTTCATCAAGCTTGTTTTCTTTTACTACTTGCAGAATAGTTTTATCCGGTGTTGCAGTAACTTCTTTACCATTTATTGTTAGTGTAATTTTTTCCATTGTCAGCCTCAGTTTTTAATTACTGCATCGAGGTTACAAACATCAAAACACTTACCGCACTTGATGCATAAACCGTTATCAATAAAATGAACTTCCTTCTTCTTGCCGGTGATTGCGCCGGTTGGGCAAGATTTAATACACAACCCGCAGCCTTTACAGTAGATTTCGCTGATCTCATATTCGATAAGCGCTGAGCAGCTATGCGCCGGGCATTCTTTCTTGTAAATGTGGGCTTCGTATTCTTCTCTAAAATATTTCAGAGTAGTTAAGACCGGATTCGGTGCTGTTTGTCCCAAGCCGCACAAGCTTGCCGATTTAATTTTTTCAGCTAAGTCTTCTAGAAGTTCTATATCTCCTTCTTTTCCTTCACCATTTGTAATTCGTTCAAGTATTTCAAGCATTCTCCTGGTACCTAAACGGCAAAATGTACATTTACCGCAAGATTCATTTTGAGTGAAGTTCAGAAAATATTTTGCGAGATCAACCATGCAAGTAGTTTCATCAAGAACAATCAACCCGCCGGAACCCATAATTGCGCCGGTTCGTGTTATTTCATCGTAATCAATTTTAAGATTACCCATACTAGCCGGAATGCATCCGCCCGATGGACCGCCCATCTGCACAGCTTTGAATTTTTTATCTTCTTTTATTCCGCCGCCGATTCCAAAAATCACTTCGTTAATTGTCATTCCCATCGGAACTTCAACTAGTCCGCTCTTTTTAATTTTTCCGGCGAGAGCAAAAACTTTTGTTCCTTTACTTTTTTCAGTACCGAGAGCAGCATACTTTTCCCAACCGTTAAGAATTATCCACGGTACGTTCGCAAATGTTTCAACGTTGTTTATGTTAGTCGGTTTTCCCCACAATCCGGATACAGCCGGAAACGGCGGACGCAGTCTAGGCACGCCGCGTTTTCCTTCAATCGATGCCATCAACGCAGTTTCTTCGCCACATACAAAAGCACCGGCGCCTTCTTTAATTTTTATATCAAAGTTGAAGGAGGAATTGAAAATGTTCTTACCGAGAAATCCTTTTTCGTAGCATTGAGCAATTGCAATCTTTAAGCGTTTAATTGCAAGAGGATATTCTGCGCGTGCGTAGATGTAACCTTCATTTGCGCCAATAGCAAATGCGGCTATCATCATTCCTTCAAGAACCGAATGAGGATCTCCTTCGAGAACGCTTCTATCCATAAACGCGCCGGGGTCGCCTTCATCGGCATTACAGATTACATATTTTTTATCCGATTGTGAGTTGTAAGCGAATTTCCATTTCATTCCGGTCGAAAATCCGCCGCCCCCTCTTCCGCGCAGACCGGACTTTGTAATAATATCAATTACTTCTTCTCTGGTGGAACCGTGTAAAACTTTTTGAATAGCTTCGTAACCGTTTTTAGAAATGTAATCATTAATTACTGTCGGATTAATATCGCCGCAGTTTCTCAACACAATTCTTTGCTGATCTTTTAAAAAACTATCTTCTTTAGAAATAGTTTCACTCTTTATTATCCAATTATCAATTGGTGTATTGTTGATGATGTGTTCGTTAATAATCTTTCCAACTCTATCTACTGTAACTTTGGAATAGAGATAGCTTTTGTTTTCTTCTTCAATTTCAACAAGAACTTCTTCGTAGCACATTCCGTTACAGCCGGTTTCGCTTAGTTCAGCAACTGTCTGCTGTTTATCTAATTCTTCTCTAAACTTATTATAGACAAGCTCTCCTCCGGCAGAAATTCCGCAAGTACCGAGACCAACTTTAATTTTTTTCATTTGCAGCCTCCACGAGAGCTTTGTTACGGAAATTCTTTAACGTCTTTTTGATTTTGTCTGTTGTAAGATTTCCGAAAGTTTCATTGTTAATCATCATAACCGGAGCGAGAGAGCAGCAGCCTAAGCAAGCAACTGAAAGAAGTGTAAAATTTCTATCCTCAGTTGTTTCTCCAACTGTTACTCCAAGTTCATCTTCTAATGTTTGGAGTACTGTTTTAGCACCGTTAACATGGCACGCGGTTCCTTCGCATATACGAATTATGTTTTTGCCAAGCGGTTTTAATCTAAATTGTGAGTAGAAAGTAATTACACCGTAAATATCTGCAACCGGAGTTCCTTCCATCTCGCTTATGTATTCAATAATAGTTTCGGGAATGTAGCCATACGAATCTTGAGCTGATTGCAACAGTCCTATCAAAGCACCATGTTGGTTTTGCTTATTAATCAGATCAACTTTGAAGTTGAGGATTTCTTTTTTCTTGTCCGTTGTTTTTATTTCGAACATAACGCACCTTGTTTTCGTTTAAAACAAAAACGCCCTACACTTTTCATCAAAAAGTTAGAGCGTTAAACAAATAGTTTATATTAAAGTAAATCACAAAATTATCCAGTATGTAAAAGCTTTTTTAATCGTACAGATTAATTAACGGAAGTTCTTTTAGTTTTAGAACTCCGCTTAACACAGCAACGTGATTAGCAATAAATTTGTCCGTTTCAGCAAATGAATCGGCACTAACCTCAACAATCAAGTTGTACTGTCCTTCCGCAGTATAGCAAATCACAACATTTTCAAATTGAATCAGACTGCTAACAATTTCTTCCAGTTTCGCGGGTAAAACCAGCATCAATAAAACCGAAGTAATTTTTTTCTTCTCTCTTTTTTCCTTTGCCGAATATGCGGATACTAAAACTTCACAAACTGTGTTCTTAACTCCCGCAACATCTTTCAAGGTCTTCTCATATTCAACAAATGAAAACTCCGGCTGACTTTTTTCAACAAGTAAAAGGATTTCGCTTTCACCTTTTGTTGCATAACCGGCTGCAACACTTTTCTCTTTCATAATAGAATTAAATACATCAAAGAAATCTGCGCTTTGTCCCACACTGATTAAATAATAAGCTGTTGCAAGTGTTGTAACTTTTTCAATTTCGGGATTAGTAGGCTGGATGCTAACTTCCGATTCTTTAGGTATCCCAGAAAACATGTAAACTCCGACTTGTATCGAATTAGGTTATTTCAAGACATTCTTGTCTAAAAAATAGAAACTTTTATCTAAATGACGAACTCTTTTTTTAGATTGTTTTCAATCCTAAATAAAAAAAAGCCGCTAAAAGCGGCTCTTAATTAATTTGTATGATCTACAATAGTTAAGTAAACCAGAGTCTGATTGAGAAGCTGATATGCAATTTCACCAAATGTAAAAGGTCCCGTAAATTTTCCGGTCTGCTTTCCCTCTAATTCGGAATAGAGGTAATTAAGTATGCAGTTACAAGAGAAATCCGGTGTTATGTTTAGCGAAGTAGTCTTTTTCTGGAACTCATCTACATAATTACTGATCGGTTTTGCGATTTTGTATTCTATATCTTCAAATACCGGCGCATATAAGCTAACTTCCTTCTGTTCCAAATCTACATTTTGAAAACTGGTATTTAGCAAAGCACCGCAATAATCTGCAACTAGAGGAAGCCTTGTATCAATTTTGTTCTCAGTTAAGTATTCTGCAAGGTTTCGTTTTGTACCATTGATAAGACATTCCGACACTTTGAATCCGGTCGTTTCAAATTTGATTACGTCTCCATCTCCTTGAGAAAAGAGGTTGATAATATCAAGCGTTGCCGATTTATCCTCTTCCAGCTCAATATGCATTGCAATCGCTTGTACGTCGGACACTTCTCCGGTTAAACCATTAAAAACTTTTGGAGTAACTTTTCCAATATCGGCTAGGTCGATGCCCGATATCCAGCCAACAAGAGGTTTGTTGAAAATATTCTTGTACGTGTATGAGTCTTTTGCAAAAGAAATATGTAACGTACTGAATGCAGGTACTATAAGTAACGTGAATCCGTTTTCAAATTCATCGGATGCAATTTCCGGCAATGTTTGTTCAGTATAGAGTTTAATGGATATATTTTTTGCAGAAGAAGGAACGGTATCTACAAAAATTTGGCTCCTTGAAAAGACTCCACCTTCATCACCCATGAAATAAGGAATTGTCCCTCCAATCCAATTTCCGGATGGTAATTGTCTAAGTATTTCTTCACTTGCGGCTAGCACCAGTCTTTCACCGTCTTTGATTTTAGCAATAACCTCTGTTAATTCGAGTAACTTTTTCATCTTACCTCCTGCCCATTGATTTTTGCTAAATCGCCTTGCACAATCCGTTCATTCTTGACAAAGAAGTCACGCAACTCGGCAGAACGTTTTTGTAGATTATCATGTGACGGATCATTTCTAGTACTTGTTAAAATTCTACCCAACATTATCTTCACAGCTAATGAGTGGAATTCAATGTAAACCTTACCTGAAGCTATTTCCCTCCATCTTTGATGATTTTCCGGAAGTACCACATTTACCTCCTTTTGGTTATGATTAATTATCGAATATTTATTCAAATTATTAATAGTTGCATTCTTAATCCGTAATAATAAAAATAGATGGTAAATCTGGTTGACATTTTTCAGAGACTTATTTATTTTTGAATCAATATTCATTAAAGATTTTATATGAGAGTAAAAGAAGGAAATAAAGAAAAAGATATTATAGAGGCGTCGATCAAAGTTTTTGCTGAATCCGGGTATCATAAAGCAAAGATTTCCAAGATAGCTGAGGTTGCCGGTGTAGCCACCGGAAGCGTATATGTTTATTTTGAAGACAAGGAGGATATTTTACTTCAAATTTTTTCGAAAATATGGACAAAACTTTATGATGAACTTCTGGCTGTGAGGAATAATTCTTCTTTATCTCCTATGGATAAGTTCGACGCGATGATAGATCTGATTTTTGATGTGTACACAGAAAACCCCCCATTAGCAATGGTTTACGTGAATGAGCAGAGCCATTTACAAAGAAGCGCACAGGAACGTTTCACTACATTCTATGAGAAATTTATGAATGTAGGTGAAGACATAATCGCTGAGGGAATTGACAATGGCGTCTTCAGTGAAACTCTTGATGTAGGAATTCTACGCTACTATGTTTTTGGTGCAATAAGAAATCTTTTGCAACACTGGGCAATTGATCCAAAGACTTTTCCACTTAATAAAATTAGACAAAGTATTAAGCAGCTAACTAAAAACGGAATTAAGAAATAATTTTTTTGCCCTATTATTGAATTTTGGTTCATTATACAAAAACTATGAAAAGTAAAATAGCCACGGCTATTATTAGAAAAGGACTGTTTTACATTCTCGTTTATTCGGTTTATGCAGCGTCCTTTTTCTCAATAAATTCAAATTATCGTTTACCGGTAGTGCTATTCACCTTACGCAAGAAACATAATGAATATCTTTTCTCTGTGATTCTCTGTATTTGCCTGTGTTTCTTTGTGATATTTCTATTTTTTACACAGAGTGCCACAGAGGAGTCACTGAGTTACACCGAGATAAAACTTT
>CAZEDR010000220.1:0-5934 GCA_964510975.1 uncultured Melioribacter sp.
AACACTAAAAAACATAATAAAATAGTAACCGGACAAATGTCCTAATAGTAAATAAGCGTTAGCTAAATAATCTTATATACAACAGAATTAGGTGAGTAGTTTTAGCTTTTAAGAGCATCCAAGGTTGCTTGACTTTTTGTATATTTTCCAAAGAAATAAATAATCAATCAAGTAATCTGCTGCGAAAACATTATGGCATTTGCCTAACGCAGCTATGCGGGTGTTCAAATGAATATGGATGAGATTGGTAAATTAGGATTTGATCAATGGTTTCAAGATAGAATCGAAACCACAAGATTAGATGCCTTCCAAATTGCCAGAGTAATATCTGTAAACAAAAACAGTTTTGTAGTATCGACCGGGAAAAATGATATTTACGCAGAACTAACCGGTAAATATTTATTTAATTCGGAATCCTCTCTGGATTTTCCAACCGTAGGCTATTGGGTTTATGTACAGATGTTCGATGATGATTCTTTAGCGATCATTCACGATATAATGCCGCGGAAATCTTTATTGAAAAGAAAAACGTCAGGTAAGAAAGTCGAGTATCAGCTTATTGGTTCAAACATCGATACGGCAATTATTATGCAGTCTCTCGATTCCAATTTTAACTTAAGAAGACTGGAGCGTTATCTGGTAATGATTAACGAGAGCAACATCACTCCGGTAGTATTCTTAAGCAAGAGTGATTTAATCAGCGCAGAAGAAATTGAAAACAAAGTGAATGCTATTTATAATATTGTTCCAGATATTAAAATAGCTTCGTTCAGCAACAACAATTTGTCCGATATAGAAAAGATTAAAACTCATTTTACTCCATTCCAAACATATTGCCTGCTCGGCTCATCCGGTGTAGGCAAAACCACATTGCTAAATAATTTGATTCATCAAGATTTATATAAAACACAGCCCATAAGAGAAAAAGATGGTAGAGGAAAACATACGACTACACGCAGAGAATTGATTGTTCTGGAGAATGGAGCGATTGTAATTGATAGTCCGGGCATGCGCGAGCTTGGAGTTATTTCTCTTGAATCGGGACTGGATGATACCTTTAATGAAATTGCCGGTCTTTCTAAGCAGTGCCGCTTTACAGATTGTACACATACTATTGAAAAGGGGTGCGCAGTACTTAAAGCAGTAGAGCTTGGTGAAATTACAGAGGAGAGATACAATAATTATATAAAACTTTACAAAGAGTCTTTGTATCACGAAATGACATATTATGAAAAGAGGCAGAAGGATAAGAAGTTCGGTAAATTCATGCATACCTACATGAAGAATAAGAAAGGGATGAATTAGTTTTTGGAAAACAATAATAAGTTGAAGAAGAAGCTATTTATCTAAGTCAAAGTTTTTTCAAATGAGAAGTTTCTAATTGAATACATACATCGCGTTGTTTAGAGGAATAAATGTCGGAGGCACCGGCATCTTACCGATGAAAGACCTTACAGCTATTCTCGAAAGCCTAGGATGTGCAGAAGTTAAAACATACATCCAGAGCGGGAATGTCGTATTCAAAAGAAAACAAATCCACGCAGATAAGTTTGCAAAAGAAATAAGCGATAAAGTTCTGGAAAGCCGAGGCTTTGCGCCTAAGGTGTTACTGCTTGAAATTTCGGAATTGGAAAAAGCGATAAAGAATAATCCTTTCAATACAGATGGTGGAAAATCTCTACACTTCTTTTTTCTAGAGGCTAAACCAACGAATCCGGACATGGCTAAGATTGAATCAGTAAAAGGGAATAGTGAAAAATATAAACTTACTGAAACGGTGTTCTATCTTTATGCGCCGGATGGAGTTGGCCGTTCTAAACTGGCAGCTATTGTAGAAAAATGTTTGGGTGTTCCGGCAACTGCAAGAAACTGGAATACTGTTAGTAAGCTTATTTCAATGGTGAAATAAAAAATCGCGCAGTCCTTCCAAAGTGTACTATTTCATTTTCCGACTTATCGGCTCGCTTCGCGCGATTAGAAGCGGGCGCTCTAAATGACCTACAACGGCACATTCTCAGTCCCCAAGGTAGATGTCGCATAATTAATGTTTAATAGTAAATAGCCCACGGATGACACGGATTTAACTGATTTTCACTGATATATTTTTGATTTATTAATTTATGCGACATCCTCCTAAGGAACTTAGTTACTCAGTAAGTCAATTAATTAAACTTCTTTGTGATTTATTCGATGATATATATCATAGATAATGGGTAACTTATCACCCGTCCATTTCAATAAAACTAAGGAAACGACCATAATGAAGAATAACAAGAGGTTTTTTTCGTTAATCATAGGTCTAATGTTATTTAACTTAACTATTGTAGTTAATGCAAGCGTATCGGAAGGTGGAAAATCGAAAGCAACAAATTATCCTCTTTCAGCTTTCAAAAAAGTTAACTCCGGAGGGACCGTTGCAAAGGTTTTTGGAGTTGACAAAACCGTTGCTGTTAAGTTTAAAAATCCTACTGATAATACAAAAACAATAAGCACTTCCGGCGGTACATTTAAGGGTGAAGTGGATGGAGTTAGCGGAAAGTTTTATTGTGTTGATCTTTTTCATTATGTACAGTGGTATACTGTATCTCAGCCCCACACATACACAGATAATGGTAAAGCCAACGACCAGATAATTTATATTTTGAATAATTATTATCCTTTCAAAGCTTACCCATACACCGGCGCAGCTTCTTCAGAACAGATTGAAGCCGCGGCTGTACAGGTTGCATTATGGCATTATGTAGATAATGTTGATGTATCGACCGTGGATAATACGAATGTTAAAGTAAGAGCTCAGCAAATTATTACAGATACAGATGCAAATTATTCTTCATTTTATCCTTTTGAAACATTGCAGATTGTTCCGGCAGATCAAACTATTCCAATCGGCGGAACGGCTTCATTTTTCGTTTCGGCATTTGACGCCAACGGCAATCCGGTTAATAATGTAACAGTTAACCTAACTTCGAATAACGGAGTGTTGAGTACTTCAAGTGTAACAACCGGAAGCAACGGCAACTCGCAATCATTTACTTTTACGAGCGGCTCACTTACATCTGTTGTAACCGCATCGGCAAGTGTTGCTGTAAATCATGGAATTAGGTATGTGCACTCGGTGGAACCGGATAAATGGCAGAAACTTGTTTTAGCTACTCCATCCGGTATAACAAGAACTGCCAGCGCAAACATTACATGGTATTCACCATCGGCTTGCGATACAAAAGGATACACAACATTTACACAAGGGGGCTGGGGAAACAAGAACGGCGTGCCGGCAAGAATTAGAGATCAATATTTTACTTCGGTATTTCCAAGTGGATTAGTAGTTGGCGGAACATATAAATTAACATTAAGCACAACCGAAGCAGTTAAAAACTTTTTACCGCAAGGAGGAACAGCTGCTGCGTTTACACAAAATTATTCTAATGTAACTTCAACAAGTGCCGGAGTATTAGGCGGTCAATTAGTTGCACTTAAATGCAACGTTGCTTACTCATCGGCCGGATATTTGGGAAGCAACACTACAAAACTTGGCGCACTAAAAATTGCTTCGGGTCCATTTAGCGGAAAAACGGTAAGCCAATTCTTAGCATTATTAGAGACAGCAATAGGGGGTGGTTCGTTAGGCGGATTTACTTTTTCACAGTACAATGATGCTGCTACGGCAATCAACGAAAACTTTGATAACGGTACTGTTGATAAAGGATTCTTAACTTGTTCTCAAGCAAACGTAAAAGCTTCAATTGGTGATAAAGTTTGGGTTGATACTGATAAAGATGGCGTTCAAGATTCGGGTGAAAACGGTGTTCAAAATGTTACAGTTAAACTGTACGACTGCTCGAATAATTTGATCGGAACAAAGACTACAGACGCTAATGGTTTGTATTTGTTCGCGGATTTAAATCCGGGCAGTTACTATGTAAAGTTTGAACTGCCGAGCGGTTATTTATTTACGACTAAAGATGCTACTGCTGATGACAAAGACTCCGACGCGGATATCTCTACCGGAAAAACTATTTGTACAGATTTAGTAGCCGGTGAAGATGATTTAACTTGGGACGCGGGAATTTACCAAGAAGCTTGTAAAAATAAGATTGGCGATTTTGTTTGGCGCGATGCAGATGTTGATGGAATTCAAGATGCTACTGAAAAAGGAATTAAAGATGTAACGGTAGAATTGTTGCAAAGCAATGCAGTAATTGCAACTACAAAAACCGACGCAGATGGTAAATACGAATTCACTAATCTTGCAAATGGAGCTTATGCAGTTAGAGTTGCCGCTTCAAATTACAGCAGTGGCGGAGTTTTATTCAATACATCAAACACAAAGTGGTACAGCACAAAGAAGAACCAAGGTTCCGACGATGCTAAGGACAGCGACGCTGCAAAGAATGAATCAGTTTCAGTTACTCTAAACTGCGGCGATAATGTTACGGTCGATTTCGGATTCTATAAAACTTGTGTTACAATTACAAAAACAGCCGATAAACAATCAGCTAAGCCTGGTGATAAGATAACTTATACTTTCACTGTTGAAAACTGCGGCGACATTCAGCACCACGGCGGTATCGATATTTTTGATAAGATGATTAATGCAGTATCACCTTATAAGATTAAGCATATTGATCTTCTTGATCCTACTAAATCAACAACATTTACTGCAACTTACACTGTTAAGAATTCCGATTGCGGAGATTTAATAAATGAAGTAACAGCAGAAGCTCATCCTACAGATGGTTCTGCTTACGTAACTGATAAATCTACATTTACAGTAAAAGTAGATTGCGGTCCTACTTGCACAACAGATTGGAGTGTTGATCTAGGTAAAGATGTAGGATTATGTGATCACGAACCGAAAGTAATCAACGTTAGCGGAACTGCTACTGTTACACCAAGTCCAAGTAGCGGATTTTTAGTTACTTCATGGCAAATCACTTATCCGAATGATGGAAGCGTTGATAATTCAATAAAGACAACTACTATTGCCATCACTGGTTCAACACCGTTCCAGATAAATATTAACTGGCCGGGTGTTCGTCCAAGTGATCAGTTGGTAGAAGTAGAAGTTTCGGTACTTGTATTAGACTGCAACAAGAATCCATTAGGCAAAGAAGTTGTAAAGAAATGGTACTGGAATCCAACAGTATGTCCGCCTCCGCCGGCAAACGAAGCTGATGTAAAAATTGAAAAATCTTCCAGCACACAAACACCAAAGTGCGGAGAAGCATTTACTTACACAATCAAAGTAACTAACCAAGGACCGGCCGAAGCTAAAGCGGTTCAAGTTACTGATATGCTTCCGAGCGGCGCTACTTATGTTTCAAGCAATGCCTCACAAGGAACATACAACCAAACAACCGGCTTGTGGAGTGTTGGAAATCTTGCAAACGGAGCTTCATCAACATTAACAATTTCTGTTAAAGTTGACTGCAACGTTATCAACAATTCCGTTTTCGATTTAGGAATAGCTAAAGAATATAATCTCTTTGTACTGCAAGATTTAACCCAGCCTTCATCCGATACGGAAGGAAGAGTTGCAGTTGGAAGAGACGCAACCTTAGGTAACTATAGTGTAGGCGATAAACTTTCTCCTAACAGCGGAGATGTATTAATCGTTGGAAGAAATTTAACATACACAAGCGGTCGTGTTTATAATGGAGATGTCGCCTACGGTAATTCTACTAATCTGCCAATTTATCAAACATCGATTGATGGTAGTTTGAGAAACGACAGTCCAATTAATTTTGCTAATGCAAAATCATTTTTGGAAAATCTATCTGCAACACTTGGCGGATATACGGTAACCGGCACAACTGCATATCAATTTAGCGGATTAACATTAACCGGTACCGATCCTTACTTAAATGTTTTCTATGTTAAAGGAAGCGAGCTATCTACTGCTAACAGTTTCTCAATTGATGTTCCGAACGGATC